>NZ_CP146347.1:0-7500 GCF_037055265.1 Pseudomonas sp. ML2-2023-6
CTCGGCCCAAAAACAAACCCCCTGTCTGCGTGAGCAGACAGGGGGTTTGGAATTTAATCTTGACGATGACCTACTCTCACATGGGGAAACCCCACACTACCATCGGCGATGCATCGTTTCACTACTGAGTTCGGGATGGGATCAGGTGGTTCCAATGCTCTATGGTCGTCAAGAAATTCGGTAGCCAGGTCGTTTGCCTTTCGGCTCACGCTCCAGCGAATGGGTATGTAATAGAGGGGTGTTTTGTGAATCGCAAACTTTCGGTTTGTATCGTCTTCACACACCGCAACTTGCAGGCTCTTGTATTCAAGGGCGCAAATTGCTTGGGTGTTATATGGTCAAGCCTCACGGGCAATTAGTATTGGTTAGCTCAACGCCTCACAGCGCTTACACACCCAACCTATCAACGTCGTAGTCTTCGACGGCCCTTTAGGGAACTCAAGGTTCCAGTGAGATCTCATCTTGAGGCAAGTTTCCCGCTTAGATGCTTTCAGCGGTTATCTTTCCCGAACATAGCTACCCGGCAATGCCACTGGCGTGACAACCGGAACACCAGAGGTTCGTCCACTCCGGTCCTCTCGTACTAGGAGCAGCCCCTCTCAAATCTCAAACGTCCACGGCAGATAGGGACCGAACTGTCTCACGACGTTCTAAACCCAGCTCGCGTACCACTTTAAATGGCGAACAGCCATACCCTTGGGACCGGCTTCAGCCCCAGGATGTGATGAGCCGACATCGAGGTGCCAAACACCGCCGTCGATATGAACTCTTGGGCGGTATCAGCCTGTTATCCCCGGAGTACCTTTTATCCGTTGAGCGATGGCCCTTCCATACAGAACCACCGGATCACTAAGACCTACTTTCGTACCTGCTCGACGTGTCTGTCTCGCAGTCAAGCGCGCTTTTGCCTTTATACTCTACGACCGATTTCCGACCGGTCTGAGCGCACCTTCGTACTCCTCCGTTACTCTTTAGGAGGAGACCGCCCCAGTCAAACTACCCACCATACACTGTCCTCGATCCGGATAACGGACCTGAGTTAGAACCTCAAAGTTGCCAGGGTGGTATTTCAAGGTTGGCTCCATGCAGACTGGCGTCCACACTTCAAAGCCTCCCACCTATCCTACACAAGCAAATTCAAAGTCCAGTGCAAAGCTATAGTAAAGGTTCACGGGGTCTTTCCGTCTAGCCGCGGATACACTGCATCTTCACAGCGATTTCAATTTCACTGAGTCTCGGGTGGAGACAGCGCCGCCATCGTTACGCCATTCGTGCAGGTCGGAACTTACCCGACAAGGAATTTCGCTACCTTAGGACCGTTATAGTTACGGCCGCCGTTTACCGGGGCTTCGATCAAGAGCTTCGCGTTAGCTAACCCCATCAATTAACCTTCCGGCACCGGGCAGGCGTCACACCCTATACGTCCACTTTCGTGTTTGCAGAGTGCTGTGTTTTTAATAAACAGTCGCAGCGGCCTGGTATCTTCGACCGGCGTGGGCTTACGCAGTAAATGCTTCACCCTCACCGGCGCACCTTCTCCCGAAGTTACGGTGCCATTTTGCCTAGTTCCTTCACCCGAGTTCTCTCAAGCGCCTTGGTATTCTCTACCCAACCACCTGTGTCGGTTTGGGGTACGGTTCCTGGTTACCTGAAGCTTAGAAGCTTTTCTTGGAAGCATGGCATCAACCACTTCGTTGTCTAAAAGACAACTCGTCATCAGCTCTCGGCCTTAGAATCCCGGATTTACCTAAGATTCCAGCCTACCACCTTAAACTTGGACAACCAACGCCAAGCTGGCCTAGCCTTCTCCGTCCCTCCATCGCAATAACCAGAAGTACAGGAATATTAACCTGTTTTCCATCGACTACGCTTTTCAGCCTCGCCTTAGGGACCGACTAACCCTGCGTCGATTAACGTTGCGCAGGAAACCTTGGTCTTTCGGCGTGGGTGTTTTTCACACCCATTATCGTTACTCATGTCAGCATTCGCACTTCTGATACCTCCAGCAAGCTTCTCAACTCACCTTCACAGGCTTACAGAACGCTCCTCTACCGCATCACCTAAGTGATACCCGTAGCTTCGGTGTATGGTTTGAGCCCCGTTAAATCTTCCGCGCAGGCCGACTCGACTAGTGAGCTATTACGCTTTCTTTAAAGGGTGGCTGCTTCTAAGCCAACCTCCTAGCTGTCTAAGCCTTCCCACATCGTTTCCCACTTAACCATAACTTTGGGACCTTAGCTGACGGTCTGGGTTGTTTCCCTTTTCACGACGGACGTTAGCACCCGCCGTGTGTCTCCCATGCTCGGCACTTGTAGGTATTCGGAGTTTGCATCGGTTTGGTAAGTCGGGATGACCCCCTAGCCGAAACAGTGCTCTACCCCCTACAGTGATACATGAGGCGCTACCTAAATAGCTTTCGAGGAGAACCAGCTATCTCCGAGCTTGATTAGCCTTTCACTCCGATCCACAGGTCATCCGCTAACTTTTCAACGGTAGTCGGTTCGGTCCTCCAGTTAGTGTTACCCAACCTTCAACCTGCCCATGGATAGATCGCCCGGTTTCGGGTCTATTCCCAGCGACTAGACGCCCTATTAAGACTCGCTTTCGCTACGCCTCCCCTATTCGGTTAAGCTTGCCACTGAAAATAAGTCGCTGACCCATTATACAAAAGGTACGCAGTCACCCAACAAAGTGGGCTCCCACTGCTTGTACGCATACGGTTTCAGGATCTATTTCACTCCCCTCTCCGGGGTTCTTTTCGCCTTTCCCTCACGGTACTAGTTCACTATCGGTCAGTCAGTAGTATTTAGCCTTGGAGGATGGTCCCCCCATATTCAGACAAAGTTTCTCGTGCTCCGTCCTACTCGATTTCACTGTAAAGATGTTTTCGCGTACAGGGCTATCACCCACTATGGCCGCACTTTCCAGAGCGTTCCGCTAACATCAATACAGCTTAAGGGCTGGTCCCCGTTCGCTCGCCACTACTAAGGGAATCTCGGTTGATTTCTTTTCCTCAGGGTACTTAGATGTTTCAGTTCCCCTGGTTCGCTTCTTAAGCCTATGTATTCAGCTTAAGATACCTAACTTATGTTAGGTGGGTTCCCCCATTCAGACATCTCCGGATCAAAGTCTGTTTGCCGACTCCCCGAAGCTTTTCGCAGGCTACCACGTCTTTCATCGCCTCTGACTGCCAAGGCATCCACCGTATGCGCTTCTTCACTTGACCATATAACCCCAAGCAATCTGGTTATACTATGAAGACGACATTCGCCGAAAATTCGCATGTTCAATTAAGAACTCATTCACAAATTTTACCTTAGCCTGAATAAACACCAGTGAAAGTGTTATCCAGTCTAACTTTCTATTACATACCCAAATTTTTAAAGAACGATCTAATCAAAAGATCAGAAATCAACATTCACTCTCTTTCGAGAAAATGTTCATTTCTAAGCTTTGCGATACAGAAGCAGTAATGGTGGAGCCAAACGGGATCGAACCGTTGACCTCCTGCGTGCAAGGCAGGCGCTCTCCCAGCTGAGCTATGGCCCCATATTTCTACAGGTAATTTCCAAACAAAATTGGTGGGTCTGGGCAGATTCGAACTGCCGACCTCACCCTTATCAGGGGTGCGCTCTAACCAACTGAGCTACAGACCCAATTTTGATCTACTTCTATCGTCTTCTTCAATGAATCAAGCAATTCGTGTGGGAACTTATGGAGCAGCTGATGTCGTCGATTAAGGAGGTGATCCAGCCGCAGGTTCCCCTACGGCTACCTTGTTACGACTTCACCCCAGTCATGAATCACACCGTGGTAACCGTCCTCCCGAAGGTTAGACTAGCTACTTCTGGTGCAACCCACTCCCATGGTGTGACGGGCGGTGTGTACAAGGCCCGGGAACGTATTCACCGTGACATTCTGATTCACGATTACTAGCGATTCCGACTTCACGCAGTCGAGTTGCAGACTGCGATCCGGACTACGATCGGTTTTATGGGATTAGCTCCACCTCGCGGCTTGGCAACCCTTTGTACCGACCATTGTAGCACGTGTGTAGCCCAGGCCGTAAGGGCCATGATGACTTGACGTCATCCCCACCTTCCTCCGGTTTGTCACCGGCAGTCTCCTTAGAGTGCCCACCATTACGTGCTGGTAACTAAGGACAAGGGTTGCGCTCGTTACGGGACTTAACCCAACATCTCACGACACGAGCTGACGACAGCCATGCAGCACCTGTCTCAATGTTCCCGAAGGCACCAATCTATCTCTAGAAAGTTCATTGGATGTCAAGGCCTGGTAAGGTTCTTCGCGTTGCTTCGAATTAAACCACATGCTCCACCGCTTGTGCGGGCCCCCGTCAATTCATTTGAGTTTTAACCTTGCGGCCGTACTCCCCAGGCGGTCAACTTAATGCGTTAGCTGCGCCACTAAGAGTTCAAGACTCCCAACGGCTAGTTGACATCGTTTACGGCGTGGACTACCAGGGTATCTAATCCTGTTTGCTCCCCACGCTTTCGCACCTCAGTGTCAGTATCAGTCCAGGTAGTCGCCTTCGCCACTGGTGTTCCTTCCTATATCTACGCATTTCACCGCTACACAGGAAATTCCACTACCCTCTACCATACTCTAGCTTGCCAGTTTTGGATGCAGTTCCCAGGTTGAGCCCGGGGATTTCACATTCAACTTAACAAACCACCTACGCGCGCTTTACGCCCAGTAATTCCGATTAACGCTTGCACCCTCTGTATTACCGCGGCTGCTGGCACAGAGTTAGCCGGTGCTTATTCTGTCGGTAACGTCAAGACAATCACGTATTAGGTAACTGCCCTTCCTCCCAACTTAAAGTGCTTTACAATCCGAAGACCTTCTTCACACACGCGGCATGGCTGGATCAGGCTTTCGCCCATTGTCCAATATTCCCCACTGCTGCCTCCCGTAGGAGTCTGGACCGTGTCTCAGTTCCAGTGTGACTGATCATCCTCTCAGACCAGTTACGGATCGTAGCCTTGGTGAGCCATTACCTCACCAACTAGCTAATCCGACCTAGGCTCATCTGATAGCGCAAGGCCCGAAGGTCCCCTGCTTTCTCCCGTAGGACGTATGCGGTATTAGCGTCCGTTTCCGAACGTTATCCCCCACTATCAGGCAGATTCCTAGGTATTACTCACCCGTCCGCCGCTCTCAAGAGAAGCAAGCTTCTCTCTACCGCTCGACTTGCATGTGTTAGGCCTGCCGCCAGCGTTCAATCTGAGCCATGATCAAACTCTTCAGTTCAAACATCTTTGGGTTTTTAAGAAACCCTAAACTTGGCTCAGCAATCGTTGGTTACATCTTTGATTTCTCGCGGAGTAACTTGTGATGCTGATAATCTTGTTGACTATCAGTCTGACTCCACAAGCACCCACACGAATTGCTTGATTCAGTTGTTAAAGAGCGGTTGGTTAGCTTTCGCTGAACCGAGGCGCGCATTCTACAGCAGCCTCTGTTGCTGTCAAGCGGTTATTTTAAGATGTTTTCAAAGTTTCCTCTGTAACATCAACCACTTGCGCTTTCGATCTCTCGTTAGCGGGAGGCGAATTCTACAGCGTTACACGCTGCTGTCAACACCTTATTTCCTGCTACGTTCAATCTACTTGTTAG
The DNA here is from genome assembly GCF_037055265.1 of Pseudomonas sp. ML2-2023-6. Lineage (NCBI taxonomy): Bacteria > Pseudomonadati > Pseudomonadota > Gammaproteobacteria > Pseudomonadales > Pseudomonadaceae > Pseudomonas > Pseudomonas sp. ML2-2023-6. Next base: position 5,641 of record NZ_CP146347.1, read on the forward strand.
CCAGGCAAATGGCCTGGTTAACAGCACACGCTTTTTACAAAGCTTGTACTTATACAAAAACAAAATCCCCGACTGCGTGAGCAGACAGGGATTTTGGAATTTAATCTTGACGATGACCTACTCTCACATGGGGAAACCCCACACTACCATCGGCGATGCATCGTTTCACTACTGAGTTCGGGATGGGATCAGGTGGTTCCAATGCTCTATGGTCGTCAAGAAATTCGGTAGCCAGGTCGTTTGCCTTTCGGCTCACGCTCCAGCGAATGGGTATGTAATAGAGGGGTGTTTTGTGAATCGCAAACTTTCGGTTTGTATCGTCTTCACACACCGCAACTTGCAGGCTCTTGTATTCAAGGGCGCAAATTGCTTGGGTGTTATATGGTCAAGCCTCACGGGCAATTAGTATTGGTTAGCTCAACGCCTCACAGCGCTTACACACCCAACCTATCAACGTCGTAGTCTTCGACGGCCCTTTAGGGAACTCAAGGTTCCAGTGAGATCTCATCTTGAGGCAAGTTTCCCGCTTAGATGCTTTCAGCGGTTATCTTTCCCGAACATAGCTACCCGGCAATGCCACTGGCGTGACAACCGGAACACCAGAGGTTCGTCCACTCCGGTCCTCTCGTACTAGGAGCAGCCCCTCTCAAATCTCAAACGTCCACGGCAGATAGGGACCGAACTGTCTCACGACGTTCTAAACCCAGCTCGCGTACCACTTTAAATGGCGAACAGCCATACCCTTGGGACCGGCTTCAGCCCCAGGATGTGATGAGCCGACATCGAGGTGCCAAACACCGCCGTCGATATGAACTCTTGGGCGGTATCAGCCTGTTATCCCCGGAGTACCTTTTATCCGTTGAGCGATGGCCCTTCCATACAGAACCACCGGATCACTAAGACCTACTTTCGTACCTGCTCGACGTGTCTGTCTCGCAGTCAAGCGCGCTTTTGCCTTTATACTCTACGACCGATTTCCGACCGGTCTGAGCGCACCTTCGTACTCCTCCGTTACTCTTTAGGAGGAGACCGCCCCAGTCAAACTACCCACCATACACTGTCCTCGATCCGGATAACGGACCTGAGTTAGAACCTCAAAGTTGCCAGGGTGGTATTTCAAGGTTGGCTCCATGCAGACTGGCGTCCACACTTCAAAGCCTCCCACCTATCCTACACAAGCAAATTCAAAGTCCAGTGCAAAGCTATAGTAAAGGTTCACGGGGTCTTTCCGTCTAGCCGCGGATACACTGCATCTTCACAGCGATTTCAATTTCACTGAGTCTCGGGTGGAGACAGCGCCGCCATCGTTACGCCATTCGTGCAGGTCGGAACTTACCCGACAAGGAATTTCGCTACCTTAGGACCGTTATAGTTACGGCCGCCGTTTACCGGGGCTTCGATCAAGAGCTTCGCGTTAGCTAACCCCATCAATTAACCTTCCGGCACCGGGCAGGCGTCACACCCTATACGTCCACTTTCGTGTTTGCAGAGTGCTGTGTTTTTAATAAACAGTCGCAGCGGCCTGGTATCTTCGACCGGCGTGGGCTTACGCAGTAAATGCTTCACCCTCACCGGCGCACCTTCTCCCGAAGTTACGGTGCCATTTTGCCTAGTTCCTTCACCCGAGTTCTCTCAAGCGCCTTGGTATTCTCTACCCAACCACCTGTGTCGGTTTGGGGTACGGTTCCTGGTTACCTGAAGCTTAGAAGCTTTTCTTGGAAGCATGGCATCAACCACTTCGTTGTCTAAAAGACAACTCGTCATCAGCTCTCGGCCTTAGAATCCCGGATTTACCTAAGATTCCAGCCTACCACCTTAAACTTGGACAACCAACGCCAAGCTGGCCTAGCCTTCTCCGTC
>NZ_CP146347.1:5137500-5339950 GCF_037055265.1 Pseudomonas sp. ML2-2023-6
CCAGACGATGGAGCTTCTTCCAGCGCGCACCCAAACGCCGTTGGCTGTATCGATTTGAAGTCACTGCCAGCGCCAGCAAACACAAGAAACCCAGACTGCCGACAATGATGTAAGGCCGCTTGCGCAGCTCCACACCTAACTGTGACCAGTCAAAGCCCAACACGAAAGTCAAATAAGCACACAGGTGCAACACCACATAGGCAAAGCACCACAGCCCTATCTGGCGACGCACGACAATCCAGCCCGACCACCCCGTGAGTTTCTGCAGAGGTGTCATGCTCAGTGTCACCAACAATAGAATCAGCGTGCCCAACCCCAGCCGATCGACCAGTACCTTTCCCGGGTCCGGCCCCAAGGCAAAGCTCCAGGCCTCATAAAGCCAGAGCAAAGGCCATATGACAGCGGCTATAAAGACCCCAATACGCCAAGGAAGGAATTTCATCAGTAGTTCTTCCGCAAATCGAGGCCGGTATACAGAGAAGCCACTTCATCCGCGTATCCGTTAAACATTTGGGTATCACGCACATTCGGGCTGAACAGGCCGCTCGGTAAACGCCGCTCACGCGCTTGCGTCCAACGAGGGTGATCAACTTGCGGATTCACGTTGGCATAGAAGCCGTATTCATCAGCTGCAATGCTCTGCCAAGTGGTTTTTGGCTGCTCCTCTACCAGACTGATTCGCACAATAGACTTCACGCTTTTGAAACCATATTTCCAAGGCACCACCAAACGTAGCGGCGCCCCATTCTGATTCGGCAGTTCACGCCCATACATGCCTACCGCCAAAATCGCCAACGGATTCATCGCCTCGTCCAAGCGCAATCCTTCAACATAGGGCCAGTCAATCAATGCAAAACCCGAACGCTGCCCCGGCATGACCTTTGGATCCTGCAAGGTTTCAAAGCGGATAAATTTGGCTTTGGATGTAGGCTCCACCTGCTTGAGCAATGCCGATATGGGAAAGCCCATCCACGGAATCACCATCGACCAGGCTTCTACACAACGCAGACGATAAATCCGCTCTTCCAATTGATAAGGCTTCATAAAGTCTTCAAGCGCATAACGCCCCGGCTTTCCCACCTCCCCATCTACCACCACCGTCCAAGGCTCGGTTTTCAAGGCTCCAGCATTCTGCGCCGGATCACCCTTATCGGTACCGAACTCATAGAAGTTGTTGTAGTGGGTCGCATCCTTGAAGGGGGTGATAGCCTCCCCCTTGACCGTGACTGCCTGCCATTTGGTCTGAGGCAGCTTATCGGCAAACCAGGTCGGAGCCTTACCCGGCTCAACATCCGCATAGCGCATTGCATCCTCGGCACTGGCCCAGCGCGGAAGGCTGGACACAGCCAATCCGGCAAGCGAACTGCCCAGCAATGCACGACGGGATAGATAGAAGGATTCAGGCGTCACGTCCGACTCTTTACAGTCGGACGCTTTAGGCAGCTTGATGAGCATGACAACTCCGTAGTATTGGAGAACTGATGCACCAATAGACTACGGAGTATGGGAGAAATTACATTACTCGCTGGCTTTGTTACGACGCAAACGCAGTAAGTACTGAATCGGACCCGATGCCGCATACACCAGGAAGGCCAGCAACAGGATGCGTGGCGGATCACTGAACACAACAGCGAATACCAGAACCACAGCCAGGATCGCCACAAAAGGAACACGCCCTTTCAAATCCAGCTCTTTAAAGCTGTTGTACTTGATATTGCTGACCATCAACATGCCAGCGGCAGCGACCAGCAAGGCAACCAGGAACGACATTTTCGATCCCTGGATCCCGTAATCACTGAATGCCCAAACAATACCCGCCACCACACCTGCAGCAGCCGGGCTGGCCAACCCGATGAAGTAACGCTTATCCGCTGTTCCGACCTGCGTGTTAAAACGCGCCAGACGCAACGCTGCACCCGCTACATAGATGAAGGCAACCATCCAGCCGACCTTGCCCATGTCTCCCAGCGCCCAGCCAAAGGCCAGCAATGCAGGTGCCACACCAAAGGCAACCATGTCCGACAAGGAGTCGTACTCGGCGCCAAATGCACTTTCGGTGTTGGTCATACGGGCTACACGACCATCAAGACCATCCAGCACCATTGCGATAAAAATCGCGATGGCCGCAAACGCAAAATATTTGCTTGCGCCAGCAGCGTCACCCGCACTCATGGCGCTTTGGGCACTCATGGAGCTGATGATCGAATAAAAACCGGCGAACAGGTTCGCAGTGGTGAAAAGGTTCGGCAGCAGATAGATACCACGATGCCGGACTTTACGCCCTTCGGCGTCATGCCCTTCTTCGACATGCTCATCGATAGGCAGCAGGCTATCGGCGTCTGAAGCCGCTTTTGGCTCTTCGGGACGTTCGCTCATGGACATTACCTTGCAACGATATGGAAAGTTTCGATAGAAGCTTGGGGCCAACATGCACCCGCAAACGATCCTGCTTTATACCAGAAGCTGGCGCTCAAACGAAAAAACGCGGCCTAGGCCGCGTTTTCTCTACAGACCAAGAACTTAGTTCTTGGCTTGGTCAACGATCTTGTTCGCGCCGATCCAAGGCATCATCGAACGCAATTGTCCGCCGATGACTTCGATGCCGTGAGCAGCGTTGTTACGACGCTTGGCGGTCATCGATGGGTAGCCGGTAGCACCTTCACTGATGAACATCTTCGCGTATTCACCATCTTGAATGCGCTTCAAAGCGTTACGCATTGCTTGACGGGATTCAGCGTTGATCACTTCTGGACCGGTAACGTACTCGCCGTACTCAGCGTTGTTGGAGATCGAGTAGTTCATGTTGGCGATACCGCCTTCGTACATGAGGTCAACGATCAACTTCAACTCGTGCAAGCACTCGAAGTAAGCCATTTCTGGCGCGTAACCGGCTTCAACCAGAGTTTCAAAGCCAGCTTTAACCAGCTCAACAGTACCGCCGCACAGAACAGCCTGCTCGCCGAACAGGTCGGTTTCAGTCTCGTCCTTGAAGGTGGTTTCGATGATACCGGTACGACCGCCGCCCACGCCCGAAGCGTAAGACAGTGCCAGGTTTTTGGCATTGCCCGAAGCATCCTGGTAGATAGCGATCAGGTCAGGGATACCGCCGCCGCGTACGAATTCAGAACGCACAGTGTGGCCCGGAGCTTTTGGCGCGATCATGATCACGTCAAGGTCAGCACGCGGTACAACCTGGTTGTAGTGGATTGCGAAACCATGGGAGAACGCCAGGGTTGCGCCTTTTTTGATGTTCGGCTCGATTTCGTTCTTGTACAGCGCGGACTGGAACTCGTCCGGAGTCAGAATCATGACCAGGTCAGCAGCGGCAACAGCGCTGGCAACGTCAGTCACTTTCAGGCCGTGAGCCTCAGCCTTGGCGACAGTGGCCGAACCTTTACGCAGACCAACAGTAACGTCAACGCCGGAGTCTTTCAGGTTGCAGGCTTGGGCGTGACCCTGGGAGCCGTAACCGATAATGGCTACTTTTTTGCCCTGGATGATCGAAAGGTCGCAGTCTTTGTCGTAATAAACTTTCATGATTTTCCCTTATATCCAGGCCATTCAGGCCAATTAGCACTTATTAGTTTTAGATGCTGAGTACTTTGTCGCCACGGGCAATCCCGGTGACGCCACTGCGAACTGTTTCCAGGATCGAGGCGGTCCCAATCGACTGGATGAAACTGTCGAGCTTCTCGCTGGTGCCTGTCAACTGCACGGTGTACACACTGGCGCTGACATCAACGATCTGCCCACGGAAAATATCTGTTGTACGCTTGATCTCTGCGCGCTGTGCGCCTGTCGCCTTGACCTTTACCAGCATCAACTCGCGCTCGATGTGAGCACTTTCCGACAGGTCCACCAACTTGACCACTTCAATCAACTTGTTCAGGTTTTTGGTGATCTGCTCGATCACTTCATCATGCCCCACCGTGGTCAGCGTCAGACGCGACAAGGTCGGATCCTCGGTTGGTGCCACCGTCAGGCTTTCGATGTTGTAGTTACGTTGCGAAAAAAGCCCGACAACACGAGACAAGGCGCCCGGTTCGTTTTCAAGAAGCAAGGAAATAATGTGCCGCATGATTAAGTACGCTCCGTCTTGCTCAGCCACATGTCGCGCATGGAGCCATCTTTGATCTGCATCGGATAAACGTGCTCACTGGTATCAACCTGGATATCCAGGAACACCAGGCGATCCTTCATGGCAAAAGCCTCTTCCATCTTCGGTTTGAGGTCTTTCAGATCAGTGATCCGAATACCCACATGCCCATAAGCCTCTGCCAGCTTGACGAAATCAGGCAGCGATTCCATGTACGAGTGCGAGTGACGGCTGCCGTAGTTCATGTCCTGCCACTGGCGCACCATGCCAAGCACACCGTTGTTGAGGCTGATGATTTTTACCGGTAAGCCATACTGCAAACACGTCGACAGTTCCTGAATATTCATCTGAATACTGCCCTCACCCGTTACACAGGCAACGTCAGCATCAGGGAAGCTCAGTTTTACACCCATCGCCGCCGGGAAACCGAAGCCCATCGTGCCCAGGCCGCCAGAGTTGATCCAGCGATTAGGCTTGTTGAAGCGGTAGTATTGGGCCGCAAACATCTGGTGCTGACCTACATCGGACGTTACATACGCATCGCCCTTGGTCACTTCGCAGAGCATCTCGATAACAGCCTGAGGCTTGATCACGCTGCCGTCGCCCTTGTTATAAGGGAACAGGTCACCATCACCACGCCACTCGTCGATCTGCTTCCACCAACTGGCAACTGCCTCCGGGTTCGGCTTATCGCCAATTTCCTTGAGGATTGCGACCATTTCGCTCAACACGCTCTCTACCGGACCTACGATCGGCACATCTGCCTTGATGGTCTTGGAGATGGACGCCGGGTCGATATCAATATGGATAATCTTGGCGTTCGGGCAGAACTTGGATGGACCGTTGATTACACGGTCATCAAAGCGCGCGCCTACAGCCAGGATCACGTCAGCGTTGTGCATGGTCATGTTGGCAGTGAAGCTGCCATGCATACCGAGCATGCCGACGAACTGACGGTCGGTGCCAGGGTAGGCACCCAGGCCCATCAACGTATTGGTTACGGGTACGTTGAGCATTTTTGCCAACTCGGTCAGCGGAGCCGAACCGCCGCCCAAAATAACCCCGCCGCCTGCATAAAGCACAGGGCGCTTGGCTGCCAGCAGCATCTCTGCCGCCTTGCGAATCTGGCCTGAGTGACCACGCAGGGCCGGGCTGTAAGAACGCAACTTGGCTTTTTTCGGGAAAACGTATTCGAACTTCTCGGCCGGGTTGGTCATGTCTTTCGGAATATCGACCACTACCGGACCAGGACGACCGGATTGAGCGAGGTAGAACGCCTTTTTCATGACCTCCGGGATTTCCGAAGCATGCTTGATCATAAAGCTGTGCTTCACGATGGGCCGAGAGATACCGATCATGTCGGTCTCCTGGAAAGCATCAGTCCCGACCATGGTGCTAGGCACCTGACCAGAAATGATCACCATCGGAATGGAGTCCATGTAGGCAGTGGCAATCCCGGTGATGGCGTTGGTAGCACCCGGTCCGGAAGTAACCAGTACTACACCGGCCTTACCGGTTGCACGGGCATAGCCGTCAGCCATATGGGTAGCAGCTTGTTCGTGGCGAACCAGGATGTGGGTAACTTCCGGCTCTTTGAACAGTGCGTCGTAGACATGCAGAAGAGCACCACCAGGGTACCCGTAGATATATTTGACACCTTCGTCGCGCAAAAAGCGCACGAGCATCTCACCGCCAGATAAAAGCTCCACGTTGTTCACCTCTAAAACGCCAGAATACCGTTCACAAAAATACGAACGGGTCTTAATAGGTTTACTTTTCAGCAGAGCATGAGCGACGGTGGTCGCCGACTACGTCAGCACTGACTGAGCAAGTATTGGGAACTCCCCAAATGTTGCGGGGGTTTCCCACCCAGCGCGAGGTAACGCGTTGCGGGTGTTGCAGGTCGGCGCGGGTGTGCGCCTCATGATCTGCTGAGAGGGTCTGCTTCTGGCAGTCCCTCTACAGCGGGACTTCGATTCTTGTCATTAGGCCAGCCCAAGTCAAGCCATCTATGAGATTTATTTTCATAAACCGACAGGAACGCACAAAAAAACGCGCGAAATGACAGAAACTGACAAGAAAATGGATGGCTGCCAGCAAAAACTGGCAGCTATGACCTCAAGCGGAGGGGCTGATCAACAGGTCAAAACCTTCGAAGTGCTTGAGCAGTGGCTTCCAGTTTCCGCGACGCTGTGCAAAAACCTGGTCAGCCATATGCCGAATACCCGAAACATTTGGCAGTGGCAGACCCTGCTCAACAATGACTTTCATCTTCGGCAGGAAGATCCACTGCACCCATAGCTCAAAGTCGAGCCGGTCGACGCTGAATGGCTCTTGGCTGGACAAGTCGTGCTCCGTAGGAACCTTGTCGCTCCACAACCCCTGCGTGCGCATTTCCTGCTCGATCAGCAACAAGAACTCGGCGACTTCAGGAGTACGTGAGTCCATAACCATCAGAGACTCACCTTGGCTTTTTGACGAGCCAGTGCAGCGCCTGCTGCATCGCCTTGCTTCTCACGCGCCTGGGCAATCAAACCCCACAGGCTCGCTTGCAAATCCGGGCGGCCATTGGCGAAAGTCAAACCACGACGGGCAAACTGCTCCGCCTGGGCAGCATCACCCTGAGCCATACGGACCTGGGCCAGACGGTAAAGCACTTGGGGCTCACGAGGTGCCACGCGCTGAGCCCGCTCAAGGCTCGACGACGCACCGTTCAAGTCGCCGCTCGACTGTTGCTGCTGTGCGGTGGTGAGCAGCGCCAGCACCGGGCCGTCCAGTTGCTCGTCAGCAGCCAGACCACCGCCACTGCTGTTCGATGGAATACCACTTGGTGTAATCGGTGCCGGTGCACTGTAAGTATTACTCGGCGTGTAGCTACCCGTGCTGATAGGCGCGGCAGCTGGCCCCGGAGTAATTGGCCCCGGTGTGAAAGGCTGAGTGCTGATCGGTGTCGAAACACTGGCAGCGCCACCCGGGACCATCACCACAACACCCGAGTCCTCGGTAATCGTGCGCGCTTGAGCTGCCCGCGGAACAGCGGCCTGTGGATAACTCCCCGCCGTACGCTGGGCCGAAATACGTTCGTTATTGGATACCGGAACACCAGAATCGACCACAGGAATCGAACCCTGCGGTACGCTGGCACAACCATTGAGCAAAGCCAGGGCTGAAACAGCCGCAATCCACCACTTATTCACGTCAAACCCTCTTTGCTTAATTCAACCAGCCCTTGACCCAATCCATCACGGCGTCACCCGTGGCAGGCGCCTGCCCACCACAACTGGCCCCCGCTGGCGGCTCACTGCCGCGAATATACGGCATCTGTACCGCGCCAGGGCAGCTGGCATCAGATCCTTGACCGGTATGCGGATCAATCCAGGCCTGAACAATGTTATCGGGCTGAGGCATATCGAGCGGCAGGGGACCTGCTTTGCTCATAAAGCTGGTCCACACCTGCAAGGCCCCGGTAGCACCGGTAAACGGTGTTTTGCCATTGTCATCGCGGCCCAGCCATACAACTGCCAGCAAATCCTGGCTGAACCCTGCGAACCAGCTGTCACGAGAGTCGTTACTGGTGCCGGTTTTACCTGCCAACGTAAGGTTTTTTGGCAATACGTTATAGACCGAGCGCCCTGTACCTTCGCGCATCACATGCTGCATCGCGTTCTGAATCAGGAAAATCGAACCCGGATCAAAGCGCTGCTGGATCTGGAACGGATAACGCTTGAGCGGCTGACCTTCAGCTGTCAACACGCTGCGAATACCGCGCATGGGCGTATTGAAGCCGCCGTTGGCCAAGGTCTGATACATCGTCGCCACTTCCATCGGGCTCAATGCGCCAGCCCCCAGCAACATGGAAGGGAACGCCGGGAATTGCCGCTCTACCCCCAGTCGCGCCAATGTCTTGAGGACGTTAGGCACCCCGACTTCCTGCCCCAACCTTACCGTGCCGAGGTTGTAGGAATTCATCATCGACTGGTAGAGGAAAATCGTACCGTGCGAGCGCCGATCATAGTTCTGAGGTTTCCAGATCTGGCCATCTGCGCCTTTGATCGATAGCGGCTCATCCGACAGCCAACTGGTCAGTGTGTACTGACTCGGCCGTTCAAGCGCCGTGAGATAGACCGCAGGTTTGATCAGGGAGCCAATCGGCCTCACCGCATCCAGTGCACGGTTAAAGCCTGCATAGCCTGGAGCACGACTGCCGATCAGCGCCTGAACCTCACCGGTTTCCGGGTTGGTCACCACCATCGCGGCTTCAACCTCATCCGATCCCTTGCGCCCGGCAAGTCGCTTGAAGGTTTCACCGACAGCTGCCTCAGACTTCATCTGCAGGATCGGGTCGAAGCTGGTGAAGATCCTCAACCCTTCTTCGGTCAAGTCTTCGTCACGATAGTCTTCACGCAACTGACGCTTGACCAAATCCAGGAAACCCGGGAATGAGCTGTCTGCCAGACTGCCTCGCGTGGTCACGCCCAGCGGCATTTTCTTCGCTGCGGCAACTTGCTCAGGCGTTGCAACACCTTGCTGCTCCAGCAAATCGAGCACCAGGTTACGGCGCATCAGCGCACGTTCAGGATAGCGTCGCGGGTTATAGGCTGACGGCCCTTTGACCATACCTACCAGCAGCGCCACTTGATGCAACTTGAGCTCGGCCAGCGGCTGGCTGAAGAAGAACTGACTGGCCAAACCAAAGCCGTGAACAGCGCGCTGACCGTCCTGGCCGACAAACACTTCGTTGAGATATGCCTCAAGAATTTCGCGCTTGTCGTAATGCAACTCCAGCAACAAGGCCATCATTGCTTCGGTCAACTTGCGGGTCAGACTGCGCTCATTGGTCAGATAGAAATTCTTGACCAACTGCTGGGTCAACGTACTGCCGCCCTGGCGCATTTGCCCGGCCGAAGTGTTGACCCACATGGCCCGTGCGATCGACTTCGGCGACACCCCAAAGTGATGATAGAAGTCCCTGTCCTCTACGGTTACCAGCGTATCAAGCAGAAACGGCGGCACCTGATCAATATTGATCAGGATCCGGTCTTCGAGGTTTTTCGGATAGATACCACCGATCAACAAGGGCTCAAGGCGCACTACGGGCAGCTTGGAGCCATTGGTCGATGAAAGCTCTGCCACATAATCGCCAGAAAAGCGTATCCGCACTGGCTGTGCCTGCTCGGCACCTTCATAGAATTGGAAACCACGGGTATTGAGGTCGACCGTGTTGCCATTAACCGCTGCAGCACCTGGGCCATTGGCAACGCTTTCGCGGCGATAGCCCAAGGCGTCGAGCTCCGTGAGGAAGTCGTTCTTGCTCAGCTTCTGGCCGACGAACAGCTCCAGCGGCCGAGCATAAACCTTGGCCGGGATGGTCCAGCGCTTGCCGGAGAACTTCTCCTGGACGATGGCATCGAGGTAGACGGCAAAACCTGCCAGCACCACCAGGCCGACCAGACTGAGCTTGATTGCCCAGCCGAGCCAGGGCCGAAGGCCGCCAGAAGGACGTTTGGAACGGGAGCGAGGGGATCGGGTACGAGTCATGGCGCGAGATTATACGCACTTTATTCATGTTCATCATGCGCAGCCCGGCGGTTTGCACTCCCGCTGTCAGCGGCCATAATGGCGCATTGAATTTTCCAGACCTTGAAGGATCAACCGTGAGCCAGAACCTGATTACAGCCCTGCAGAACCCGGACCTCTACCCCCATCAAGTCGATAAGTTTCAGGTTATCGAGACTCACATCTCCTGGGTCATTCTCACCGGCCCGTACGCCTACAAGCTAAAGAAACCGGTCAACTTTGGCTTCCTTGACTTTACCGAGCTCAGCGGTCGTGAACACTTCTGCAATGAAGAGCTGCGCCTGAACCAGCGCCTGACCGAAGGCCTGTACCTCGACGTGTTGCCGATCACCGGTACAGCCGAGGCGCCAACGCTGGGCGGCGAAGGTCCGGTGATTGAATACGCACTAAAAATGCGCCAGTTTCCGCAAAGCCAGCTACTGAGCACGTTGCAAGCCAATGGCGAACTTAATGCCGCCCATATTGACGAGATGGCCCAGCAAATTGCCCATTTCCACATGCAGGCGCCCCACGTTCCTCTAGACCATTATCAAGGCACTCCAGACGCCGTGATGGACCCGGTCCGCCAGAACTTCGAGCAAATTCGCCCATTCCTCGTGGATAAAGCCGACCTGCTGCAACTGGAGGCCCTTCAGGCCTGGGCAGAGGCAAGCTTTACGCGCCTCAAGCCACTGTTTGAACAGCGCAAGGCCCAAGGATTTATCCGCGAATGCCACGGTGATATTCACTTGGGCAACGCCACGATGATTGATGGCAAGGTCGTAATTTTTGACTGCATCGAATTCAACGAGCCTTTCCGCTTCACCGACGTGTATGCCGATACCGCCTTCCTGGCGATGGACCTTGAAGACCGCGGCCTGAAGTCTCTGGCACGACGCTTTGTCAGCCAGTACCTGGAGCTGACCGGTGATTACCAGGGGCTTGAGCTGCTGAACTTCTACAAGGCCTACCGTGCGCTGGTTCGCGCCAAAGTCAGTCTGTTCAGCATGCCTGCCGAAGCCAGCCCGGTGCAACGCGCAGCCACCCTGCGTCAGTACCGTAACTACGCCAACCTGGCGGAAAGCTACAGCACTATTCCGTCACGTTTCCTGACCATTACCCATGGCGTTTCGGCTGTAGGTAAAAGCTCAGTAGCCATGCGACTGGTTGAGGCGCTGGGAGCGATTCGTCTGCGCTCAGACGTTATCCGCAAGCAACTGTTCGGCAAGCAGACCGCTGAAAACGCTGTAGGAGATGGCATCTATAATGCCGACGCCAGCGCAGCAACCTACAACAAACTGCATGAGCTGGCTGGCATCGTGCTGCGCGCGGGCTTCCCCGTCGTTATTGACGCCACCTACCTCAAACGCGAGCAGCGCGACGCCGCCGCCAAGGTTGCAGAAGCCACCGGTGTACCTTGCCTGATCCTCGACTGTACCGCGCCAGACGCTGTGATCGAAGGTTGGCTGGCCCACCGCAAGTCCATTGGCACCGACCCTTCCGACGCCACCCTCGAAGTGGTCAAGGCCCAGCAAGCCAACCGCCAAGCGCTGGGCGCGGATGAAATTCTGCGCAGCAAGCGTGTTGAAACCCACAACAGCAAAAGCCTCGACACCTTGATTGCGGACATTCGTCAGCGCTTGCCAGGCCTGTAAGAATTCGCGTTCGCCGTGAAACCGCAATGGTTTCACGGCACCCGATAGTGGCACTACAATATTAGTTACCACATCCGGCTGGAGCCCTACCATGAGCCATCCCAAGTTGCTTGAGTCGGCGCTCTACGCTCTGCTGCATAAAGATGATATCCGCGGTTTCAATCAGCAGCGTCCTGCCGGACATATCGACATGCGCGGCGGAGACTTTCGTGGGCTGGATTTACGCGAGTTACAAGTCGAAGACGTGGACTTCTCCGACGGTTATTTCCGCTCAGCCGACTTGCGCGGCCTGGACCTGCGCACGTCTTGCATCGAAGGCGCCAGCCTGGCCCATGCACAGATTTCAGGTGCCTATTTCCCGGTCGAGCTGACGGCCGATGAAATTCTGATGTCGGTTAATTTTGGCACCCGCCTGCGCTACCGCACCAAGTGACGCAAATACGACACCCGGTCCGAGGCTAAAGCGTCGTAGTAATACCGCTCTGTTGACCCGGACACAGCCACCTGCCCGTCTGGCCCCTTGCCACTGTCCGACAGAAAGCAGCCTGAACTGGGTACTCCTTGTTCCAAAACCGACTAATGGACTGCGGTTTTCCTACTGAGCGCTACACTTCGTAGGATCACCATGCCCTGTAAACGCTGAGCTCACGCCGTCGCAAGGAGAGCAGATGAATGATGAACTCCAGCATTTGAAAAACCTCGGAAAAACCTCGGCCCAATGGCTACATGCTGTTGGCATCCATAGTGCCTCTGACTTGAAGCGCTTAGGCGCCGTAGATGCTTATCGAGCGGTGAAAGCCAGGGGCTTCAGGGCCTCTAAAGTGCTTCTGTATGCCATTGAAGGGGCCTTGCTGGATGTGCACTGGAACGACATTCCGGCAGAACGCAAAGAAGCCCTTAACCGGCAAGTCGAGCATTTGGAAGCACTGAGCAAAGCCTGAAGTGACGGTTTAAGCCACACAAGATGAACGGTAAAAAACAGCTATTGACACTGGAATGAGAATTGTTATTATTACGCCATCTGGTCGCGAGACCAGTCGATCTTCTGGAAGGCCCTTGGTTCGGACTCTCAGAAAATCTCCTCATCAGGCTAATCACGGTTATTTGACCCGGCTCTTGCCGGGTCTTTTTTTGCCTGTTGAAAAGCGCCAGCAAAAAAGTAACTGGCGCTATAGTTCAGCGGGCAATGACCAAAGGACACCCCAGTTCCGGATGAGGTTGTACTAAAACATCCAGACCAAAAACGGCCTTTAGAGCGTCCGGCTGCAATACCACTTGCGGGCAATCAAGGGCTCGCGGACGCCCCTCCTCAAGCAACAGCAAGCGATCGCAGTAACGCGCCGCCAGATTCAAGTCATGCAGGATGATCAGTACCGCCGCGCCGCGATCAGCGAATGCCCGAATGGCCTTGAGCGTGGTGTGTTGATGCAAAGGGTCGAGCATCGAGGTTGGCTCATCGAGCAACAGGGTCTGCCCGCTTTGACCTGGCCATAATTGCGCCAGTACTCGTGCCAGATGTACCCGCTGGCGTTCACCCCCCGATAACGCCAGATAGCTGCGCCCCGCCAGGTGCTCAACATCCGCAGCCTGCAATGCGGCCTGAATGATTTCCGAGTCACGAGTACGGCCTGTCTGATGAGGTAGCCGGCCCATGCCTACGACCTCTTCAACACGAAAGGCGAAATCCAGGGTCGAAGTTTGTGGCAAGACGGCAAGGCGCTGTGCCCGCTGCGCGCCTTTCCAGTGACCCAAGGCCTGCTGATCCAACCAGACTTGCCCCCCGCTCGGTGTCAGTTCCCCGCATAACGCTGCCAGCAGTGTGCTTTTCCCCGCGCCATTGGGCCCCAGTACGCCCAACACTTCCCCCGGGCGCACATCAAGGGTGACATCCGCCAGCACGATTTTCTGATCGCGACGGATCTGCAAATTTTGCGCACGCAGCATCAGTGACGACCTCGTAACAGTAGGAACAGGAAGAACGGCGCACCGAGAAATGCGGTAACAATCCCGATCGGCAGCTCTGCCGGTGCCAGGGCCAGCCGTGCAACCAAGTCGGCGAACAGCAGCAACGTCGCCCCCGCCAGGACCGATGCAGGCAACAGCACTCGATGATCAGGCCCCGCCAGCAACCGCACCAAATGCGGCACCACCAGCCCGATAAAGCCGATCATGCCTGCCGCCGCCACTGCGGCCCCCACACCCAGCGCGGTGCAAAACACCAGTTCACGCTTCAGACCTTCAACATCAATTCCTAGATGATTGGCTTCCGACTCTCCAAGCAACAGCGCATTGAGCGCACTCGCCCGCCGGGGCAGCCACAACGCAACGCCCACGGTGACAATCAACAATGGCCACAACCGCGCGTAACTGGCGCCATTAAGGCTGCCCAGATTCCAGAACGTCAGCGTACGCAATGTTGCGTCATCGGCCAGATAGGTAAACAAGCCTACCGCCGACCCGGCCAAAGCTGTCAGCGCTATCCCCGCCAACAGCATGACGGCTACATTGGTCTGACCGTTACGGCGTCCCAGTCGATACACCAGCGCTGTCACCCCCAAACCACCGAGAAACGCGCATACCGACAGTAAATAAGGCCCGATAAATTCCGGTAGCCCGCCAAAAGCGGCTCCGCCAACAATCGCAATCGCCGCACCCAACGCCGCACCACTGGACACACCGACCAACCCGGGATCCGCCAGCGGGTTGCGAAACAAACCCTGCATGGCCACGCCCGACAGTGCCAACACCCCGCCTACCGCCAGCCCCAACAAGGTGCGCGGCAAACGAATCTGCCCCAGGATCAGCTCAGCCTGCTCCAGCCCGTCACCCTGAATCGGCACGCCGAGCAGCCGCAGGGCGGCGCGTAAGGTGTCAAACAGCGGCAAACTCACCGGCCCCAGCGCCAGCGACAGCCAAATCGACAACAGGCACAGCGCGCTCAGCCCTATAAATAGAGAGCGGGGTTTAACCAGCGTCTTCATTGGCTTGCCGGAACCGTTGGATAAAACTCAGTTGTCAGTTGCTTCAAACTGGCGGGCAACCGTGGTCCCAGACCGCCCACCAGCAGCGTCGGGTCCAACTCGTACACCCGGCCATTTTTGGCGGCGCGAATAGACATCAATATCGGATTTTCCTTCATCAGTGCCTGGCGAGCCGCCTCACCTGTCAGGCTACGATCAGCAAACACCAGCACTTCAGGATTGAGCCCCGCCAGCGCTTCCACCGAAAACGGCTTGTAGCCTTTATGCGTGGCCAGGTTATGCCCACCGGCTTGAGTCAGCAGCCAGTCTGCGGCGGTGTCCTTGCCGGCGATCAACGGTTTGCCGCCTGCATGGCCCAATAGCAGCAATACTCCGGGGGCCTTGTGACCTGCTTGTGCGGACTTGACCTGTTGCTGATGCTGCTCAAGCTGCTGTTGATAACTCTTGAACACCTGTGCCGCCTGCTCCTCGTCCCCCAGAAGCAGCCCCAGATGTTGCAAAGTACCTTCAAGACTTGCGAGGTCTGCCTGTGCCGAAAACATCTCGACCGCCACACCGGCACCACGAATTTGTGCCAGAACAGGCGGCGGCCCCATCTCTTCAGTGCCGATCAGAACATCCGGTTTCAAACTCAAGATCCCTTCTGCCGAGAGCTGGCGCTGATACCCAACGCTGGGCAGCGACTTGAGTGATTCAGGATGTTGACTGGTGGTATCGACCCCAACCAATTTAGACTCTGCGCCTAACACGCTGACCCATTCCGAAAGCGCTCCCCCTGCACTGACCCAGCGTTGCGGCAACTCACCAGCCAGGCTGGCATGAGTGATCATAAGGCCTGCACAGAGCGTAATCAGGCGGAGACTCAAGCGCATACAGAGGCATTCCTTGAAAAAGAGGGCTCAACGGGACAAAGGAATTGTCACGCCGTGAAAACAGTACATCGCGGAGCAAGGCGCCATTTGATAATTGTTTGCATTTGCACGTCAACCTCTTAACCCAACCTGAAACACGTCTTCGACACAACTGTTTGGCTGCTATTAAGGATTGTCATGAAGTTTTTATGCCCCTCTGCGGCACTTGGCGAAGGTTCCAGCCGCGGCTTCGAGTTGGACGATCTGCGTTTGCTAGTCATTCGCCGTGATGGCCAAGTCTATGCCTACAAAAACCGCTGCCCCCATCGCGGGGTGTCGCTGGAGTGGCAACCGGATCAATTTCTCGACTCAAGCGCCAGCCTGATCCAGTGTGCTACCCACTCTGCGCTGTTCCTGATCGAAAGCGGGGAGTGCATTGCCGGGCCTTGCGCCGGGCAATTTCTGACTGCCCTTGGCTGTCGCGAAGACAGCCAAGGGATCTGGATTACACCAGAAGCATCAGAGGATGACGTCTAACCGACGATCAACCACCACCGCGTCAGAGGTCAGGCTTACACCATAAGCCAGCACTTGCACCCCGGCTGCTACTGCCTCGCGCAATGCTGCGGCGTAAGCCGGGTCGATTCCTTCTGCAGGACGTACAGCGTCGACCCCCGTAAGGTTGACGCAATACAGCTGGACTGCACGGACACCTTCGCGCGCCAGAGTCGCCAGCTCGCGTAAATGCTTGGCGCCACGCTGGGTTACGGCATCCGGAAATGCCGCGACACGAGAGTCGTCAAAACCCAGGGTGACACTTTTGACCTCGACAAAGGCAAAGCCCTGCGGGTACTCCAGGCGAAAATCAATCCGGCTCTTCTCTTGCCCATAAGGCACTTCGCGCTTGAGCGCAGTGAACCCATCCAGCTCAGTAATCACCCCCGCCAGCAGCGCTTCCTCGATCAAGCGATTGGCGCGCCCGGTGTTCACACACGCCAGCCGCCCCTGCGGGGTTTGCGTGATTTCCCAGGTGCCCGGCAACTTGCGTTTGGGATCATTGGAGCGGCTGAACCAAACCTGACCGCCCTCAACCATGCAATTAAGCATAGAGCCCGTATTCGGGCAGTGAATGGTCAGCAACTCGCCGCTGGTGGTTTCAATGTCCGCCAGAAAACGCTTGTAGCGTTTTATCAGCCGCCCTTCTTCCAGCTCAGGTGAGAAACGCATCAGCCCTTCCAGCTCTTGAGGCCACGGGCGATCCGCTCTACGGCCTCCTGCAGACGCGGCAAACTTTGGGTATAGGCAAACCGTACGTGGTGCCCGGACTTGTAACGCCCAAAGTCCAGGCCCGGAGTAAAGGCTATGTGCTGGGTTTCGAGAAAATGCTGGCAAAACGCAAACGCATCACCGCCAAACGCACTGATATCGGCGTACAGGTAAAACGCACCTTCGGGTTCTACTGCAATGCCAAAGCCCAGCTCACGCAAGGCTGGTAACAGAAAGTCACGACGCCGACCGAACTCGGTCCGCCGCTCTTCCAGAATGGCCAGCGTCTGCGGCTCAAAACAAGCCAGAGCTGCGTACTGGGCCATGCTTGGCGCGCTGATATAGAGGTTTTGTGCGAGCTTCTCCAGATCGGCCACGGCTTCAGGTGGCGCCACCAGCCAGCCCAGACGCCATCCGGTCATGCCGAAATACTTGGAGAAGCTATTGAGTACAAAAGCACTGTCATCGACTTCCAGCACGCTCGTAGCATCACAACCATAGGTCAGGCCGTGATAGATCTCGTCCACTACAAGATGCCCATTACGAGCCTTGATCGCCGTCGACAGGGCTACCAGCTCATCACGACTCAACATAGTCCCGGTAGGGTTGGCTGGCGATGCAACCAGCGCACCAACGCTGTCTTGATCCCAATAGCGTTCAACCAGATCCGCCGTCAGTTGGTAGCGCACATCCGGACCCACCGGCACCAATTGCGCAGCGCCTTCAACCAGGCGCAGGAAATGTCGATTACACGGGTAGCCCGGATCCGCAAGCAGCCAGTGCTTACCCGGATCAACCAGTAGGCTTGTTGCCAGCAACAAGGCGCCAGAACCGCCCGGTGTGATAAGGATCCGCGAGGGGTCGATATTCAACCCATAGCGTTGCTGGTAGAAACCAGAGATTGCTTCACGCAGCTGCGGCAAGCCACGGGCAGCGGTATAGCGGGTCTTTCCGGCGGCCAAAGCGGCCTGCCCGGCGGCAATGATAGGCTCAGCCGTGATGAAGTCCGGCTCGCCGATTTCCAGGTGAATCACATCGTGCCCCGCAGCCTGCAGCTCGTTGGCACGCGCCAACAACGCCATTACGTGGAACGGTTCAATTGCGCGGCTGCGCGCACTGTAAGACTGAGCCATTAGCCTGTTTTCCTGGGTAAGCAAAAAAACGATTCTACCCAAGCAATCTCACAAGGGAGAGCTAAATACAGTCTTAGCCAACCCGCCAATAGAACCAAACAACCCAGGCGCCGGTCATAGCTCGACTAAAATTATTAATTAGCCACTAATCTCAAGCACTACAGGGTCTGTACACAACCACTGACAACGGGCTAGACATGCGGGAGTAGCGCAGCCCGATTTGATCTGGTAAGTTCGCCCGCTTGCAGCCGCAGGGCCGGCAGGTGTCGGTGATGTTGCAATCCTGCGCAATGGATTAGAAGAATGAGAGGCGGTCCATTTCATGCCCACACAAACCAAGCAACAGAATAGTCAACTTAGCGGCTTTGAACCCTACGTTGAAAAAAAGGGTGAAGAGTACATGGGCGAGCCCATGCGCAAGCATTTCACCAAGATTCTGAACAAGTGGAAACAGGACTTGATGCAGGAAGTCGACCGCACCGTTGATCATATGAAAGACGAAGCGGCAAACTTTCCTGACCCATCCGATCGCGCAAGCCAGGAAGAAGAATTCAGCCTGGAACTGCGCGCCCGTGATCGCGAGCGCAAGCTGATCAAGAAAATCGACAAGACTCTGCAACTGATCGAAGACGAAGAATACGGCTGGTGCGAATCCTGCGGTGTCGAAATCGGTATCCGTCGACTCGAAGCCCGTCCT
This sequence comes from Pseudomonas sp. ML2-2023-6, assembly GCF_037055265.1. Lineage (NCBI taxonomy): Bacteria > Pseudomonadati > Pseudomonadota > Gammaproteobacteria > Pseudomonadales > Pseudomonadaceae > Pseudomonas > Pseudomonas sp. ML2-2023-6. The sequence goes on from NZ_CP146347.1 coordinate 5,155,736, forward strand.
ACTGCCGACATGTGCGTAGACTGCAAAACCTTGGCTGAAATCAAGGAAAAACAAGTCGGCAAGTAATCGCCGACTTGACCAGATGGGGCGTGCGAACGCCCCATTTTTGTTTCTGGAATTTGGTCACAGAATTCTGTAGCCGCTGCCGCAGGCTGCGATAAGGACCGAAGGGCCTTCAAAACACCAAGGCTGCTACTCGCAGTGGCGCACCATATCCATCGCAGCCTTCGGCAGCGGCTACAGGATTTTTGTCATGACTACTCCCTCCTACATCGGGCGCTTCGCCCCAACGCCCAGCGGCCATCTGCACTTTGGCTCCCTGGTCGCCGCCCTCGCCTCTTATCTCGACGCCCGCGCCGCAGGTGGCCGCTGGCTGCTGCGCATGGAAGACCTCGACCCGCCGCGCGAAATGCCAGGTGCCCAGGCTGCGATTCTGGATGCCCTTGAACGCTATGGCTTTGAGTGGGACGGCGAACTGGTTCTGCAAAGCGAGCGCCACGAAGCCTACGCCCAAGTCCTCAATCGCCTGTTCAGCATGGGCCTGGCTTACGCCTGCACCTGCTCGCGCAAACAGCTTGAAGGCTACAACGGCATTTACCCGGGTTTTTGCCGCAATGCTGGCCACTCGATGGAGAACGCCGCAATACGCATACGGGTCCCGGAACTTGAATACCGCTTTGAAGACCGGGTCCAAGGCTCATTTAGCCAGCATCTGGGCCGCGAGGTGGGCGACTTTGTAATTCGCCGCCGCGACGGGCTCTACGCCTATCAGTTGGCCGTGGTGCTCGATGATGCAGCCCTGGGCGTAACGGATATCGTGCGCGGCGCTGACCTGCTGGACTCCACACCGCGCCAACTCTACTTGCAGGAGCTACTGGGGTTGTCACAACCGCGTTATTTGCATGTGCCCCTGATTGTGCAACCAGATGGCCACAAACTCGGTAAATCGTACCGCTCGCCGCCCCTGACCCCGGAACAGGCTACGCCGCTACTGCTTCGCGCCTTGCGCACTTTGGGTCAGACCACAGACGAACGCTTGAACGACTCCACCCCGCGTGAAGTTCTGGATTGGGGTGTCGCCCACTGGAACGCAGCCAATATCCCACGCACACTCACCCTCGCCGAGGCGCAATTACGCTGACAGCCCTTGCAGGTTGCCAGCCATCCGTTACCATCGCCGCACGTTTTTGGGCATGCGGCCTGTAAAAGTGAGGGCGGGATGTATATCTATCGATTGGTCCTGTTGCTGGTTGTCGGGATCTACCTGTTTTCTCCCGCCATCATGGATTGGTGGATCGATGCGACAGGCGCCTGGTACAGGCCCTATCTGCTCTGGCTGATTCTGATCGTTGTGACCTTTATTCTTCAGAGCCAAAAAGATGCCGATGAGCTTTAGCCTGACCCAGATGATCCTGATCAGCGCCGCCTACCTGGGGGTGCTGTTTGGCGTAGCCTGGATCAGTGAACGCGGCATGATCCCGCGTGCAATCATTCGCCACCCCCTGACCTACACACTGTCGCTGGGCGTTTACGCCAGTGCCTGGGCGTTTTATGGCACCGTAGGCCTGGCTTACGAATACGGCTACGGCTTTCTATCCAGCTACCTCGGTGTTTCCGGGGCTTTCCTGCTGGCGCCAGTGCTGCTTTACCCGATCCTGAAAATCACCCGCACCTATCAGCTCTCATCGCTGGCAGACCTGTTCGCCTTCCGCTTTCGCAGCACCTGGGCCGGTGCGCTGACCACGATTTTCATGCTCATTGGTGTGTTACCGCTGCTGGCCCTGCAAATCCAGGCCGTGGCCGACTCCATCAGCATCCTCACCCGCGAACCGGTGCAACACCGCGTGGCCTTGAGTTTCTGTGCGCTGATTACCCTGTTTACGATTTTCTTCGGCTCACGGCACATCGCCACCCGAGAAAAACACGAAGGGCTGGTATTCGCCATTGCCTTTGAGTCCGTGATCAAGCTGATCGCCATTGGCGGCGTCGGCCTCTACGCGCTTTATGGTGTGTTCGATGGCCCGCAACAGCTGGAAGTGTGGCTGCTGCAAAACCAGACGGCGCTCGCCGCCCTGCACACGCCGCTGCAAGAAGGGCCGTGGCGTACCCTGTTGCTGGTGTTTTTCGCCTCGGCCATCGTGATGCCGCACATGTATCACATGACCTTCACCGAGAACCTCAACCCTCGCGGGCTGGTCAGCGCCAGCTGGGGCCTGCCCCTGTTTCTGCTGTTGATGAGCCTCGCCGTGCCACTGATTCTGTGGGCCGGCCTCAAGCTGGGCGCCACTACCAACCCCGAGTACTTCACCCTCGGTATCGGTATTGCAGCCAACAACAAACCCTTGGCGCTATTAGCTTATGTGGGCGGGCTTTCGGCTTCCAGCGGGCTGATTATCGTCACCACCCTGGCGCTTTCGGGCATGGCCCTGAACCACTTGGTGCTGCCGCTTTATCAGCCACCTGCCGAAGGCAACATCTACCGCTGGCTGAAGTGGACCCGTCGCGCACTGATCGTTGCCATCATCATGGCTGGCTATGGTTTCTACCTGCTGTTGGGCGCCGAACAAGATTTGGCCAACCTCGGCATCGTGGCCTTTGTCGCCACGTTGCAGTTCCTGCCTGGCGTGCTCTCGGTGCTGTACTGGCCGACCGCCAACCGACGCGGCTTTATTGCCGGGTTGCTGGCAGGGATTCTGGTGTGGATGGCCAGTATGCTGTTCCCGCTGATTGGCAACTTCCAGGGCTTTTATATCCCGTGGTTGAACATGATCTACGTGCTGGACGACACCAGTTGGCACATGGCGGCCATTGCGTCCTTGGCGGCCAACGTGCTGATGTTCACCCTGATTTCGCTGTTCACCAACGCCAGCCCTGAAGAGGCAAGCGCCGCCGAAGCTTGCGCAGTCGACAACGTGCGCCGCCCGCAACGCCGCGAGCTGCACGCCGCTTCACCGCAAGAGTTCGCCACCCAACTGGCCAAACCCCTGGGAGCCAAGGCCGCGCAAAAAGAAGTCGAGCAAGCGCTACGCGACCTGTTCCTGCCCTTCGATGAGCGCCGCCCCTATGCCTTGCGCCGCCTGCGCGACCGTATCGAAGCCAACCTCTCCGGCTTGATGGGCCCCAGCGTCGCCCAGGATATGGTCGAGACCTTTTTGCCCTACAAGTCAGGCGGTGAAAACTACGTCACCGAAGACATTCACTTTATCGAAAGCAGGCTTGAAGACTACCACTCGCGCCTCACAGGTCTTGCAGCCGAGCTCGATGCCTTGCGCCGCTATCACCGCCAGACCCTGCAAGAACTGCCCATGGGCGTTTGCTCGCTGGCCAAGGATCAAGAGATCCTGATGTGGAACAAAGCCATGGAAGAGTTGACCGGCATCCCGGCACAGCGCGTGGTGGGTTCGCGCCTGAGTACCCTGGGCGACCCGTGGCGAGAACTGCTGCAAGGTTTTATCGACCTGCCTGACGAACACTTGCACAAGCAGCACCTGGCTCTCGACGGTCAAACCCGTTGGCTCAACCTGCACAAGGCCGCGATTGACGAACCCCTGGCTCCGGGCAACAGCGGTCTGGTGTTGCTGGTCGAAGACCTGACAGAAACCCAGATGCTCGAAGACAAACTGGTGCACTCCGAGCGGCTGGCCAGTATCGGCCGCCTCGCAGCGGGCGTGGCTCACGAAATCGGCAACCCGGTGACCGGCATCGCCTGCCTGGCGCAAAACCTTCGCGAAGAACGCGAGGACGACAGCGAACTGACTGAGATCAGCAGCCAGATTCTTGAGCAGACCAAGCGTATTTCGCGCATCGTGCAGTCCTTGATGAGCTTCGCCCATGCTGGCAGTCATCAGCACAATGATGAGCCCGTCTGTCTGGCCGAAGTGGCCCAGGATGCCATCGGTTTGCTGGCCCTGAACCGACGCAATTTTGAAGTGCAGTTTTACAACCTCTGCGACCCTGACCACTGGATTGATGGTGATCCGCAGCGACTCGCCCAAGTGTTGATCAACCTGCTGTCAAACGCCCGCGATGCCTCGCCTGCGGGGAGTGCAGTCAGGGTCAAGACCGAAGCCAGCGAGCACACTGTCGACCTCATCGTGGAAGACGAAGGCACAGGCATTCCGAAGAACATCATGGACCGATTGTTCGAACCGTTTTTCACCACCAAGGACCCTGGCGAAGGCACCGGTCTGGGCCTTGCACTGGTCTATTCCATCGTTGAAGAGCATTATGGACAAATCACCATCGACAGCCCGGCTGACATTATCAGCCAACGCGGAACCCGTATCCGGGTGACACTACCGCGTCATGTCGAAGCGACGTCCGCTGTGAACTGAGACCGTCGAGAGAACTGAATCAATGCCGCATATTTTGATCGTCGAAGATGAAACCATCATCCGCTCCGCGTTACGCCGCTTACTGGAGCGTAACCAGTACCAGGTCAGCGAGGCTGGCTCGGTGCAAGAAGCTCAGGAGCGTTTCAGCATTCCCTCGTTCGACTTGATTGTCAGCGATCTGCGCCTGCCAGGCGCTCCAGGTACCGAGCTGATCAAGCTTGGCCAAGGCAAGCCGGTGCTGATCATGACCAGCTATGCAAGCCTGCGCTCGGCCGTTGACTCGATGAAAATGGGCGCCGTCGACTACATCGCCAAACCTTTTGATCATGACGAAATGCTGCAAGCGGTAGCGCGCATTCTGCGTGATCGGCAAAACACCCAAAGCGTGCCTGCCGAGCGTCCTGCCAAAGCGGGCATCGCCGACAAAAACACGGTAGATAACAGCAACGGTGAAATTGGCATCATTGGCTCCTGCCCGCCAATGCTGGACATGTACAGCAAGATCCGCAAAGTAGCGCCAACAGACTCCAATGTATTGATCCAGGGTGAGTCAGGGACCGGTAAAGAGCTGGTCGCGCGCGCTCTGCACAACCTGTCCAGACGCGCCAAGGCGCCGATGATCTCGGTGAACTGCGCCGCTATCCCCGAGTCACTGATCGAGTCCGAGCTGTTCGGCCACGAAAAAGGGGCATTTACCGGCGCCAGCGCTGGACGTGCCGGTCTGGTTGAAGCCGCCGATGGTGGCACGCTGTTCCTTGATGAAATCGGCGAACTGCCGCTTGAGGCACAGGCGCGCCTGCTGCGCGTGCTGCAAGAAGGCGAAATACGCCGCGTAGGTTCCGTGCAATCGCAAAAAGTTGACGTGCGCCTGATTGCGGCGACTCACCGTGACCTCAAAAGCCTGGCCAAGGTGGGCCAGTTTCGCGAAGACTTGTACTACCGCCTGCATGTGATCGCACTCAAACTGCCTGCCTTGCGCGAGCGTGGCGCCGACGTCAACGAAATCGCCACCGCGTTCCTCGCCCGTCAAAGCGCACGTGTAGGTCGCACCGACCTGAAATTCGCCCCCGATGCCGAACGTGCAATCAGCCATTACTCATGGCCGGGTAACGTTCGCGAACTGGAAAACGCAGTCGAGCGTGCAGTGATCCTGTGCGAAAGCCCGGAAATTTCGGCCGAACTGCTGGGTATCGATATTGAACTGAGCGACCTGCAAGACGATGACTTCATCGGCCTGGCCCCGCAGCAGAGCATCGGCAGCGGTAACACCAGCCTTGATCCGACCGAAGACCTGTCACTGGAAGACTACTTCCAGCACTTCGTGCTTGAGCATCAGGACCACATGACCGAGACCGAACTGGCCCGCAAACTGGGGGTCAGCCGCAAGTGTTTGTGGGAGCGACGCCAGCGCCTGGGGATCCCGCGGCGCAAAACCGGCGTGCCAAGCGAAGGCTAGGTAACACTGCTAAATGTAAAAAAACTGTTACCTCAGTTAAATCACGTAACAAAAGCCGGGTCTTACGGTAACGATGACCCGGCTTTTTTTTGCCCTTGAAAAAGCAAAAAACCTTAAAACCCCTTATTTTGCTGGGCCGCGCAAAAGTTGGCACGCCTCATGCTATATGTATCCGTACAAGAACAATAAGAATCACAGCAGCACATAATAAAAATAAGACGTATCGGCTCACGCATAACAAGAACAACACGGCGGAGGCGCAGCTAACTGATTGTTTTGGAGAGGCGTTGTAAATGGGGCTTGCCCCACGACTAGGCAGAGAACAACAAAAACTGCACTTAAAGCAGAGCCTGAACTAGTTGGATCATTGATCACATCAACACAGCGACCAAAGCAATCCGTTTGCTCTTATCTCCCGATTGGGAGGGTTGCACAGGCCAGACCTTTGTAACCAGGGCGATTAACAAAAACAAAAAGCCCGCAATCAATAATAAAAATAGAGCACGCAACTAATTCCAGGGGAGCTTCGGCTCCCCTTGTGCTTCCTGCGATTTAACAAATCCCCCTACCCCTCTAAGCCGCCCTTCTTAGCGCTTTTTCTGCTTGCAGCTTGCAGCTTCGCTCGCAAGACTGGCTCAGCGTCCTACACCATCCCCTGACTAAATGCTAGAATCCCCGCCCATCATGCGGTCATTCTTCGTTTTGGCCGAACATTCCTTCAAACAGTGCATCCCATGCTGAAGAAGCTGTTCCAGTCACTCCGTTCCCCCAAGCGTCGTACGCAACAACTGCGCAGCACCCCTGAAGTGCTCAACAGCAGCCAACATTCGCTGCAACGTGCCCAGTTCAGCCGCTACGCGGTCAATATCGTCGAACGCCTGCAGAACGCCGGTTACCAGGCTTACCTGGTCGGCGGTTGCGTACGCGACATGCTGCTCAACATCACGCCAAAAGACTTTGACGTCGCCACCAGTGCCACGCCGGAGCAAGTGCGCGCCGAGTTTCGCAATGCGCGAATCATCGGTCGGCGCTTCAAATTGGTGCATATCCACTTTGGCCGCGAAATCATTGAGGTCGCGACCTTCCGTGCCAATCACCCGCAAAACGACGAAGAGGAAGACAGCAACCAGTCCTCTCGTAACGAAAGCGGGCGCATTTTGCGCGACAACGTTTACGGCACCCTTGAAGAAGACGCACAGCGTCGTGACTTCACGATCAATGCCCTGTATTACGATCCGGTCAGCGAGCGCATCCTCGATTACGCCAACGGCGTACACGACATTCGCAACCGCTTGCTGCGCCTGATTGGCGATCCGCAACAGCGCTACCAGGAAGACCCGGTGCGTATGCTGCGCGCAGTGCGTTTTGCCGCCAAACTCAACTTTGGCATCGAAAAACACACCGCGGCACCGATTCGTGAATTGGCTCCAATGCTGCGCGAGATCCCGTCTGCACGGCTGTTCGAAGAAGTACTCAAGCTGTTCCTCTCGGGTAACGCTTCAGACACCTTTGAAATGCTGGTCGACCTCGAATTGTTCGATCCTCTGTTCCCGGCCAGCGCCGAAGCACTGGAACACAATCCGACGTACACCCACACCCTGATCAGCGAAGCCTTGCGCAACACTGATCTGCGAATCAAACAGGGCAAACCGGTGACCCCGGCCTTCCTGTTTGCCGCCTTGCTCTGGCCTGCCCTGCCAGCCCGCGTCATGTATTTGCAGGACCGCGGTATGCCAGCGATCCCTGCCATGCAGGAAGCTGCGCACGAGCTGATCAGCGAGCAATGCCAGCGGATTGCTATTCCCAAACGTTTCACGATGCCGATTCGCGAGATCTGGGACATGCAGGAGCGCCTGCCGCGCCGCAGTGGCAAACGTGCCGACATGCTGCTCGACAACCCGCGTTTCCGTGCCGGCTATGACTTCTTGCTGTTGCGTGAAAGCGCAGGTGAAGAAACCAACGGACTGGGCCAATGGTGGACTGACTATCAGGACGCCAATGACAGCGGTCGCCGCGACATGATTCGCGACTTGAGCAATGCCAAGGAAGATGGCACCGGACCAGCACCGCGCAAGCGTCGTCGTACCAGCGGTGCCAAGCGCAAACGTAGCGCCGCCGCGGACGAATAAGCGATGGAACGTATCTACATTGGAATGGGCAGCAATCTGGCTGACCCGGCAGATCAATTGCGCAGTGCTGTCCAGGCACTGGCGCAATTACCTGACTCCCGATTCGTCGGGGTTTCAGCGTTCTATCAAAGCGATTCGCTACTGCCCGGCCAACCGCGTTACACCAATGCCGTGGCTGCCATCGACAGCACCCTGGCGCCGCTGGACCTGCTGGACGCTCTGCAAGCCATCGAACTTGACCAAGGTCGCGAGCGCCACGAGCGCTGGGGCCCGCGTACGCTGGATTTGGACATCCTGCTGTTCGGCGATCGCCTGATCGACGAACCCCGCCTCAAGGTCCCGCACTACCACATGCACGCCCGCCCTTTTGTGCTGTACCCACTGGCCGAACTGGCGCCAGCATCGCTGCAACTTGCCGATGGCCGCACACTGTCGCAATTGCTCGCCGACTGCCCTTTCATCGGGCTCGAGCGCATCGCGCCTTAAAGCTGAATCGAATCAATACCCGGGTAACACCTCTGCGGTAACACCCGGAATTGACTTCCTGTGAGCTCGTCACGACTATAGGCATCCCGCAGCCATCCACTGGATGGCGCAATGTGAAAAGCAGGCTTTATAAGCACCCTCCAGAAAGGTGTGCCTGTTCATAACGATGAATCACACGCGTTACTTGCAGTGGTTATCACACTGCCTGACGAGGATCCTTTTCATGCCAGCTATTACCCTGACCACCCTGCAAAGCCTTAAGCAAAAAGGTGAAAAAATCACCATGCTGACGTGCTATGACGCCACCTTTGCCCACGCCTGCAATCAGGCCGGTGTTGAAGTGTTACTGGTAGGCGACTCCCTGGGCATGGTTCTACAAGGGCATGACAGCACATTGCCTGTTACGACCACGGACATGGCTTACCACGTAGCCTGCGTAAAGCGCGGCAACCAGGACGCCCTGATTCTCGCGGACATGGCCTTTATGGCTAACGCGACACTCGAACAAGCCTTGAACAACAGCGCCCTGCTGATGAAAGCTGGCGCACATATGGTCAAAGTCGAAGGCGCCGTGTGGCTCGCGGAATCGATTCGCGCCATGACCGAACGCGGTATTCCCGTGTGCGCGCACATGGGCTTGACCCCGCAGACAGTCAACGTGCTCGGCGGCTACAAGGTGCAAGGCCGCAACGAAAATCAGGCCCGCCAAATGCGCGCCGATGCCATTGCACTTGAGCAGGCAGGCGCAGCCATGCTGCTGCTTGAATGCGTGCCAAGCGAACTGGCGGCAGAAATCACCCACGCGGTCAAAATTCCGGTAATCGGCATTGGCGCTGGCAGCGACACCGACGGTCAGGTCCTGGTGCTGCACGACATGCTTGGTCTTTCACTGACCGGTCGCGTGCCCAAGTTCGTGAAAAACTTCATGACCGGCCAGCCTGACATCCAGTCCGCCCTCAGCGCCTACGTGTCTGAAGTCAAAGCCGTCAGCTTCCCTGGCACCGAACATGGATTCAGCGCATGAACACAGTAAAAACCGTTCGCGAACTGCGCGCAGCTGTCGCCCGCGCACGCCGCGAAGGCAAACAGATCGCCCTGGTTCCGACCATGGGTAATCTGCACAGCGGCCACGCGGCCCTGGTGACAACCGCCGCGCAGCAGGCTGATTTTGTAGTAGCGAGCATTTTTGTGAACCCGCTGCAATTTGGTGCCAACGAAGACCTCGACACCTACCCGCGCACCCTGGCAGCCGATCAGGAAAAACTCCTGCAGGCGGGCTGCCATTTGTTGTTCGCCCCGACCGTCGCAGAGATGTACCCCAACGGCATGGACGGCCTGACCCGTGTCACCGCTGCCACGCTGAGCAATGAGCTGTGCGGCAGTCGCCGCCCGGGGCATTTCGATGGCGTGACCACCGTGGTCAGCAAGCTGTTCAATATGGTTCAGCCGGATCTGGCCATCTTCGGGCAAAAAGACTACCAACAGTTGGCAGTCATTCGCGCAATGGTCAACGACCTCAACTTTCCAATCCAGATCATCAGCGAACCCACCGTACGCGCCGACGACGGCCTGGCGCTGTCTTCGCGCAACGGTTACCTGACACCAGAGCAACGAGCCCTGGCGCCAGCGCTGTACCGTCACCTGAGCGAGATGGCACACGCCATTGAAGCCGGTGAGCGCGATTACGCGACGCTGGTGAACCAACATCTGGCGCAAATCGAAGCCATTGGTTTTCGCCCCGACTACCTGGAAGTCCGCCACGCACAGACTTTGCTTCCAGCCCAGGCCACTGATCGTGACCTGGTAATTTTGGTCGCGGCTTTTCTGGGGGCCACCCGTTTAATCGACAACGTACACTTAAACCTCGACAGCGCGCTCTGACAGAGCCGACTGTGCGGACCCGCGGAATGACCCGCACCCAATAAAAAACACTGAAACGTTTCAGCTTATGTGACATAGCGGTGACAAAAGTTACCGATTGTTGTCAGACAAAGCCAAGACAGAAGCAGGCGAGAGAGTTACTGTAATCGCCCTGCTTCTAGCTGACGTGCAGAATCAGACCGACCGAGCACCTCGATAATAAAAAGGTGCAGGCGTTTTCAGTGTCCAAAGGCAGTTCAAGCAAAAAGGATATCCGCAGCGATGGCGTACTACCGCACCCCTCATGACGTTACCGCTCTGCCCGCTTGGCAAGCGTTGAAACTACACCGCACCGGCATGCAAAATTTCAGCATGCGCGACGCGTTTAATAGCAACCCCAAACGTTTTGAAGAATTCACCCTGAGCAGCTGCGGGCTGTTTCTGGACTACTCGAAAAACCTGATCGACAACGAGACCCGCGATCTGCTGGTCAACCTCGCCAATGAGGCTGACCTCAAAGGTGCGATCAAGTCGTTGTTCGGCGGTGAAATCGTCAACGCCTCTGAAGGCCGCCCAGCCTTGCACACCGCGCTACGCCGCCCGGTTGCCGACAAGCTGTCGGTGAACGGCGTGAATATCATGCCCGAGGTGCATAAAGTCCTGAACCAGATGACCGAGCTGGTCGGCCGGATTCACGACGGCCTGTGGCGCGGTTACACCGAAAAGCCGATCACCGACATCGTCAACATCGGCATTGGTGGCTCCTTCCTTGGCCCTGAGCTGGTGTCTGAAGCTCTGCTGTCCTACGCCCAGAAAGGCGTGCGCTGCCATTACCTGGCGAACATCGATGGCAGTGAGTTCCATGAACTGACCGCAAAACTGCGCGCAGAAACCACGCTGTTCATCGTTTCGTCAAAATCCTTCAACACCCTCGAAACCTTGAAAAACGCTCAGGCGGCACGGGCCTGGTACTTGGCCCAAGGCGGATCGGAAGCCGAACTGCATCGCCACTTTATCGCTGTGTCGAGCAACAACGCGGCGGCCGTAGCATTCGGTATTCGTGAAGAAAACATCTTCCCGATGTGGGACTGGGTCGGTGGGCGTTACTCGCTGTGGTCGGCCATTGGCTTGCCAATTGCGCTGGCAATCGGCATGTCCAACTTCAAAGAGCTGCTGTCCGGTGCCTACAGCATGGACCAGCACTTCCAGACCGCACCGTTCGAGCAGAACATGCCGGTGCTGATGGCCTTGCTGGGTGTGTGGTATGGCAACTTCTGGGGCTCGCAAAGCCACGCGATCCTGCCGTACGACCACTACCTGCGCAACATCACCAAGCACTTGCAACAACTGGATATGGAATCCAACGGCAAGAGCGTGCGCCAGGACGGCACCCCGGTGTCCACCGACACTGGTCCGGTGATCTGGGGTGGTGTGGGCTGTAACGGCCAGCACGCCTATCACCAGTTGCTGCATCAAGGCACACAGCTGATCCCGGCCGACTTTATCGTGCCGATTGTCAGCTTCAACCCGGTCTCCGATCACCACCAGTGGCTGTATGCCAACTGCCTGTCGCAAAGCCAGGCCCTGATGCTGGGTAAAACCCGCGAAGAGGCCGAGGCCGAGCTGCGCGACAAAGGCATGAGCGAAGAAGAAGTGCAAAAACTGGCACCGCACAAGGTGATCCCGGGCAACCGTCCGAGCAATACCTTGGTGGTTGAACGCATCAGCCCGCGTCGTCTGGGTGCACTGGTTGCGCTCTACGAGCACAAGGTTTTTGTGCAAAGCGTGATCTGGGGCATCAACGCCTTCGACCAATGGGGCGTTGAGCTGGGCAAAGAGCTGGGCAAGGGTGTTTACAACCGCTTGACCGGCAGCATCGAAGAGCCAGCCGATGATGCTTCGACCCAAGGTCTGATCAACTACTTCCGCGGTCGTCATCGCGGTTGATTGATAGCCGGCCAGTCCCTCGACTGGCCGGCACAATCGAGGCTCCATGGATTTCATCCGCATTCCCATCGAACGCCAGATCATGAGCCTGACCGGGCTTTCACTCGGCCAGCTCGACCTCGAAAACCCCAAGGGCGACCCCGGCCTGTTTGGCCCGGATTCCATCAGTTGGCAGGTGCATGGTGATTTCACCAGCATGCTGATTGGCGGCATCAGCGCCTTGATGCTGCAAGCCTTGCACCCACTGGCCCTGGCCGGGGTGTGGGACCACTCCAATTTCCGTCAAGACATGCTGGGTCGGCTACGCCGCACCGGGCAGTTCATTTCTGGCACTACCTTCGGCGCTACTGGCGATGCCAACTGGCTGATCGACAAAGTGCGTACCATCCATTTGCAAGTCACCGGCACCGCCCTCGACGGCCGCCCATATGCCGCCAGCGATCCCGAGTTGCTGACCTGGGTGCATGTGGCTGAAGTCAGCAACTTCCTCGCCGCCCACCTGCGCTATCGCAACCCGCATTTGTCCGGCGCAGATCAGGACCGTTACTACGACGAAATAGCCATGATCGCTGAACGCCTGGGAGCTACAAATGTCCCGCGTTCACGCCAGCAAATCGCCGACTACCTCGAAGGCATCCGCCCACAATTACTCTGTGATGAACGTAGTCATGAAGTGATTCGCCTGTTGCTCAACGCCCCCTCCCCCAGCCTGCTGGCCAAGCCTTTTGGCGCACTGATGATGAAGGCCGGGATTGATTTGCTACCGGACTGGGCCAGCGATCAGTTGGGGCTGCAGCAACGCCCGCTGGTTCGCAAACTGGTGCGGGCGCAAGTCAGCAGCACCGCGCCGATCCTGCGCTGGGCCGTACGCAATGGTTCAGTACAACGGGCGCGGCGGCGCATGGGGCTTGGCTGAAACCGGGTCGCGGCCATCGCGGGCAAGCCCCCACAGGTTCAAGACCTCCCTGCCCCCGCTTCTGTTAAACTGCCGCGCCTTATCCATTCCCCAAGGCGCATCGCATGTCTTCCTTGAATCAGGCGCTGCGCGCCGCCCTCGATAACCGTCATCAATTGCTGGCCGAGTTGCATACTCAGGGCACTGACTGCTATCGCCTGTTTCACGGCAGCCAGGAGGGCGCTGGCGGCCTGACCATCGACCGTTACGGCCCACAGCTACTGGTGCAAAGTTTCCATCAGCGCCTTGAGCGCGATGATCTGCTGCAACTGCACGAAGCCATCAATCGTCACTTGGGCCTAGACCTGATGCTGGTCTACAACGACCGCTCCCAAGGCAATTCACGTATTGATCGCGAAGACACCGTATACCGCGCCGATGAAGCGGCACTGGCAGACACGGTCGGTCACGAGCGGGGCCTGAAATACCGTGTACGCGGGCGCCATGCTGGACAAGATCCGTTGCTGTTTCTCGACCTGCGCAATGCTCGCGGCTGGGTCAAGCAACACAGCGCCGGTAAAAGCGTACTCAACCTGTTTTCCTACACCTGCGGCGTCGGCCTGAGTGCTGCGGCAGGGGGCGCCAGTGAAGTTTGCAACCTGGATTTCGCTGAAGGCAATCTGGCGGTGGGCCGCGAAAACGGCCTGCTGAACCCGCAATTACCGAAAATGAAATTCGTACAGTCGGACTATTTTGCGGCCATCCGCCAATTGGCAGGTTTGCCGATTATTCAGCGCCGCCACAAGCTGCCTGCCTACCCGCGCATGGATCAGCGTGAGTATGATCTGGTGTTGCTCGATCCGCCTGCATGGGCCAAGAGCGCGTTTGGTACGGTCGATCTGCTGCGCGACTATCAAAGCCTGCTCAAGCCCGCAGTGCTGACCACCGCGCCAGACGGCGTGCTGATCTGCTGCAATAACCTGGCGAAAGTCAGCATGGACGACTGGCGCGAACAGGTTTTGCGTTGCGCCGAGAAAGCAGGCCGCCCGGTTCGCGATTGGCAGGTATTGCCCCCCGCCAGTGACTTCCCGTCCCTGGATCAGCAGCCACCGCTGAAAACCTTGATCCTTCAATTTTAAAAACGTGCTGTGTTTATGGCGCTCGTCTCGGAACCAGAAACGCGTGCCATACTCCAAGGCACTCCCGACTGCTATAGACGACGCCCCACATGCTCAAAGGATTGATCCGCGCCCTCGGCGCCGTGCTGATTGCTATCGCACTTTACAGCGTGCTTGGCTTCCTGATTTTGCCGGGCGTTGGCCTGCGCATCATCAACCAGCAACTGGCCAACTACGCCACGGTACCCGCCAAACTTGACCGGCTGGAGTTCAACCCGTTCAGCCTGGAGCTGACTTTGTGGGGGCTGAAAGTTGGCGAACCGGGCAAGGAGCAAGTCGGGTTTGACCGTTTGTATGCCAATTTGCAAGCAGACAGCCTGTGGACAAAAGCCTTGCACCTGGCGGATGTTCAGCTGGACAAGCCCAAAACCGAGCTGCTGTTCAACAAGGACGGTACGCTCAATCTGACTCAGCTGTTCAAGCTTCCGGCCAGTGAGCCCACCCCGAGCGATCCCGACAGCAAGCCTTTCCCGGTACGTCTGGACAACATCAAACTGGCGGGGGGCTACCTGCACTTCACCGATATGCGTCCCAGCGAGCCTATCGAATTTCTGTACGACTCGATGGACCTTGAGCTAAAAAACCTCAGCACCTTGCCCGATGACAACGCCGACATGACCCTGGTGGCTGCTGGTCCGGCAGGCGGGCGGATTGACTGGAGCGGTACGCTGAGCCTGGTGCCCATCACCTCTACCGGCAAACTGAAAGTCACCGATGCCAAGATGAAAGTCTGGTGGCCCTATGTGCGCGATGCGCTACCACTGGTACTCGAAGACGGGGTGCTGAACTTCAGCACCGATTACACCCTGAACCTGTCCAAAGAAACCGAGATGGTGCTGAGCAACGCCTCAGCCAGCATCGCACCCTTTAAAATCAATGCCCCTGACGGACGCCCTTTGGCACGTCTGGAACGGTTGGATATCAGCGACACCACTGTAGATCTGGCCAAGCAGCAAGTCGTCGTCGGCAAGATCAACAGCCAGAATCTCGAAACCTGGGCCGCTCGCGAGAAAGACGGCCAACTGGACTGGCAAAAGCTGTTTGCCAGCCAACCCGAAAAGGTCCCGCACAAAACGGATGACGTGGTGACAGTTGCAGCGCCAAAACCTGCCCCCGTTGCACCGAGCAAGCCATGGCAAGTGCTGCTCAAGGACGTTGAGCTGCGCGACTATCGGGTACACCTCGCCGACAAGGAGCCTAAAACCCCAGTGGCGCTGGATATTGGCCCGCTCAACCTGAACCTGAAAAACTTCGACAGCCTGAACCGCTCACCCTTCACTCTCAACCTCGACACGGGTGTGGGCAAGCAAGGCAAGCTCACCGCCAGCGGCGACGTCAACCTGAGCCCGGTAAGTGCCAGGCTCAAGGTCACAACCAAGGATATCGACTTGCGTGTAGCGCAGGCCTATATCGACCCGTTTATTCGCCTTGAGCTACGCAGCGGCATGCTCGGCAGCGACCTCGCGGTCGATCTTAAAAGTACCGAGCCGCTGGCCTTTACCGTGGCTGGGCGTGCTCAGGTCGATCAACTGCACACACTGGACACACTGAAAAACCGCGACTTCCTCAAATGGCAAAAGCTGGTACTGGAAGACGTTAAGTACCAGCACGGTGAAAGCCTGTCGATTACCCGGGTCAACTTCGAAAAACCCTATGTGCGCTTCATGATCAACGATGATCGCACTACTAACGTCGATGACCTGCTGATCCCGCAACCCGCTGGCAGCGGTGCCAAACCGGCTGCCAGCAAGAGCAAACCACTGGGCATCCATGTGGGTGGCATCGCGATCAATGACGGTTCGGCCAACTTTGCCGACTTCAGCCTGACCCCGAACTTCCAGACCGCGGTTCAACAACTCAACGGCCAGATCGGTACCATTGACAGTCGTCAGGCCAAACCGGCGAGTGTGAATATCGCAGGCAAGGTCGACCGTTACGCCCCTGTCACCATCAAAGGTAGCGTCAATCCCTTTGACCCGATGGCTAGCCTCGATATCGCCACTAGTTTCAAACGTGTCGAACTGACAACCCTGACGCCTTACTCCGGCAAATTTGCTGGCTACCGTATCCGCAAGGGCCGTCTGAACCTCGACCTGCATTACTTGATCACCCAAGGTCAGCTCAAGGCTGAAAACAAGGTAGTGATCGAGCAATTGCAACTGGGTGAGAAAGTCGACAGCCCGGACGCCGTCAACTTGCCACTGAAATTGGCGATTGCGTTGCTCAAGGACAGCGACGGCAGGATATCCATTGAGCTGCCGGTGACTGGCGACCTGAACAACCCGCAGTTCAGCGTGATGCCAATTGTATGGCAAACCCTGCGCAACCTGGTGGTACGCGCGGCACAGGCGCCCTTCAAGTTCATTGGCGGGCTGATCACCGGCGGTGGCTCCGAGGACCTGGGTACAGTGTCATTCGCGCCAGGATCAAGCGAGCTGAGCCCTGAGGCACAAAAAGCGCTCACTACTCTGGCCGATGCATTGAAACAACGCCCGGCCTTGCGCCTTGAAATTGAAGGCACGGCCGCACAAAGCAGCGATGGGCCACATATCGCTCAAGATCGTCTTGAGCGCGAGTACCAATACAACTACTACAAGATTCTCCAGCGCCGTGGCGACAAGGTGCCTGCCCAAGCATCGCTGCTCAAGGTCCCGGATGAAGAGAAGGGGCCGTTACTCGAAGGTATTTACCGCACCCGCCTCAAACAACAGCCACCTGCCGAATGGGCTGACCTGAGCCGTGATGAACGGGCCGCCAAAATGAGCGCCGCTCTGGTCGAGTTCTGGAGCAAAAGCGAAGTACTGCTGCGCCAACTGGGCCAGGACCGCGCAAGCAGCATCAAGGACTTCCTGGTCGATCAAGGCCAGTTGGCTGATGACCGCGTGTACTTTATCGATGCCACCCTGGGCGAAGCCGAAAGCGATGGCAGGGTAATCTCGCCGCTGCATCTGGATAGCGAATAAACCAGAACCCCGCACCTGTGTGGCTGCTGCGCAAGGAACGAGGCTTATGGTTTTACGACTGCTGCGCAGCCGGACACTGCCTCGTTCCTCCGGCAGCGGCTACAAGGATTTTCGTACCCTCCGCCCAAATAGAACAGCCCCCGACGCAGAGCGCCGAGGGCTGTAATGGCCACATCCGTATGGCCGTCGCATGAACCTTGTTTCAAAGCCTGCAGGCGTACTGCTTAAATGACCTGCTGCAGCTTTGCTTCCCCCGGTTCTACGAGCAAGAGTGGGTTATTCAGCTTTTAAGCCATCAGCCGAGACAGCTTTAACGCCTTTGATTTTCTTGGTAATGGCAACTGCGATCTCTTTTTGCGCCTCAGTCACTGGCACCATGGAAGAAAGGGAAACAACACCTTTGTTCGTCTCAACCTTGATATCAGTACCCGGAATGCCTTTTTCGGTAACCAGGTCAGCTTTCACTTTGGTTGTGATCCAGGTATCAGAAGTGGCTTCCTTGGCTTTGGTTACTTCGCCAGCAGCCACGACCATCGGGGCTTGGGTGGTCGCTTGAGCAGCAAATGCGGCGTTGGCCATAGTCAGGGTCAGAGCGGTGGCAGTTGCGGCAGCGATAGCGAACTTCTTCATACGAGTAACTCCTGTCTTCTTCAAAATCTGCGCCGTCTTCCAGCTGCAGGGTTATCTGTACTGTTGCAGGGCCTGTGCCAACTTTAAATTTAAAATAAATCCTTATAAATCAACAAGTTATAATTATTCAATAATCTGTATGTCGTGCAAAATGCATGACACCCCGCAAAACTGCATGCAAGTTGCGGCTTTGCACTCATGGCCTATCGCCCGACTTTTCTTCAGGCATAAAAAAAGGATCCCGAAGGATCCTTTTTTCAAAGCAGGTATCGGGGGCTATTAAGCTTCCGATGCCTTGGCAGCAGCTACGTCCTTGATGGACAGCTTGATACGGCCGCGGTTGTCCACGTCCAGTACCAGTACTTCCACTTCCTGACCTTCTTTCAGAATGTCAGTCACTTTCTCAACACGAGCATCGCTCAGCATGGAGATGTGAACCAGGCCGTCTTTGCCTGGCAGGATGTTTACGAATGCGCCGAAGTCGACGATACGCTCAACCTTGCCCACGTAGATCTTGCCGATCTCGGCTTCTGCGGTGATGCCCAGAACGCGCTGACGCGCTGCTTCTGCTGCTTCTTTGGTTTCGCCGAAGATCTTGATCGAACCGTCGTCTTCGATATCGATCGAAGCCTTGGTTTCTTCACAGATTGCACGGATGGTCGCGCCGCCTTTACCGATAACATCACGGATTTTGTCGGTGTCGATTTTCATCGCGATCATGGTCGGAGCGTTAGCCGACAGCTCGTTGCGCGATACGGCAATGATCTGGTTCATCTGACCCAAGATGTTCAGGCGAGCGTCCAGGGCTTGGCCCAGTGCGATCTCCATGATTTCTTCGGTGATGCCCTTGATCTTGATGTCCATCTGCAGCGCGGTAACACCTTTAGCGGTACCAGCTACTTTGAAGTCCATGTCGCCCAGGTGATCTTCGTCACCCAGGATGTCGGTCAGAACTGCGAATTTCTCGCCTTCTTTAACCAGACCCATGGCGATACCGGCAACCGGTGCCTTCATCGGAACACCAGCGTCCATCAGTGCCAGGGAAGCACCGCAAACCGATGCCATCGAGCTGGAACCGTTGGATTCGGTGATTTCCGATACAACACGGATGGTGTACGGGAACACGTCAGCAGCAGGCAGCATGGCCTGAACCGAACGGCGGGCCAGACGGCCGTGACCGATTTCGCGACGACCAGCGCCACCCATACGACCACACTCACCTACCGAGAACGGAGGGAAGTTGTAGTGCAGCATGAACGGGTCTTTCTTCTCGCCTTCCAGGGTGTCCAGCAGCTGTGCGTCACGGGCAGTACCCAGAGTTGCAACAACCAGAGCCTGAGTTTCGCCACGGGTGAACAGAGCCGAACCGTGGGTCTTCGGCAGTACGCCAACTTCGATGTTCAGAGGGCGAACAGTCTTGGTGTCGCGGCCATCGATACGCGGCTTGCCGTTAACGATGTTTTCGCGAACGGTGCGGTATTCGATTTCGCCGAAAGCAGCTTTGACTTCGCTGGCAGAAGGCTGGCCTTCTTCACCGGACAGCTTGGCAACAACCTGGTCTTTCAACTCGCCCAAGCGAGTGTAACGGTCAGCCTTGACGGTGATGGTGTAAGCCTGGGAGATCGCTTCGCCGAACTCGGCACGGATAGCGCCCAGCAGTTCGGTAGCTTCTGGAGCCGCAGCCCAGTCCCAAGTTGGTTTGGCAGCTTCGGCAGCCAGCTCTTTAACAGCCTGGATAACTACCTGGAATTCGTCGTGGGCGAACAGTACTGCGCCCAGCATCTGGTCTTCGGTCAGCTCTTTGGCTTCCGATTCAACCATCAATACGGCTTCCGAAGTACCGGCAACAACCATGTCCAGGCTCGAAGCGGCCAGTTGCTCGTAAGTCGGGTTCAGCAGGTAGCCGGTGCTTTCGTGGTAAGCAACGCGGGCAGCGCCGATCGGACCATCAAAAGGAATACCGGAGATTGCCAGGGCAGCCGAAGTACCGATCATCGCAGCGACGTCCGGATCGGTTTTCTTGCTGGTGGACAGAACGGTGCAGACAACCTGCACTTCGTTCATGAAACCTTCCGGGAACAGCGGACGGATCGGACGGTCGATCAAGCGCGACGTCAGGGTTTCTTTCTCGGAAGGGCGACCTTCACGCTTGAAGAAACCGCCTGGGATTTTACCCGCGGCGTAGGTTTTTTCCTGGTAGTGAACAGACAGAGGGAAGAAGCCCTTGCCTGGATCAGCTTGCTTGGAGCCGACAACAGTCACCAACACGCTGACGTCGTCGTCAACGGTGACCAATACTGCGCCGGAAGCCTGACGGGCGATACGGCCAGTCTCGAGAGTAACGGTCGACTGACCGAACTGAAATTTTTTGATAACCGGGTTCACGGTGTCCTACCTTCTTTGTGGCTCTTGGGGAACGGGTTTCTTGCGAAAGTCATGTGCAACATCGGGTATTGACCCGACTCAAGATGCTTACGAAAACAGCCCGTGCGGCAAATTTTCGTAAGAATCCGGCTAGTCCAGATAAAACTTGAGGCTGGAAGCCTGCCGTCCGCTTGCGGGAAACCCGCAAACGCACGACAGACAACCAGCCTCTAGCAACATCGCTATTAGCGACGCAGACCCAGGCGAGCGATCAGCGTTTTGTAACGCTCAACGTTTTTGCCTTTGAGGTAATCCAGCAGCTTGCGACGCTGGTTTACCATACGGATCAGACCACGACGGGAGTGGTGATCCTTGCTGTTTGCCTTGAAGTGACCTTGCAGCGTGTTGATGTTAAAGGTCAGCAGTGCAACCTGCACTTCTGGAGAACCTGTATCACCTGGAGCTTGCTGGTAGTCAGCTACGATTTCTGCTTTGTGTTCAACTGTAAGTGCCATTTGGCTTTCCTTTCAATTAGGGCCTGCTTGCAAGCAAGACAGATCCAATAGGCCGAGGACAAATCCTCGTATTTAAATGTGAGATGTGACCGTGCCTAATAACAGCCACCCTCATTCCAATCTGCCCCAAGAGTATTACATCCCGAAGCAGCCTGGTTCCGGTCATTCCGACCGAATCAGTCGACGCGGCGCAATGCGCCCGTCTTCGCTCACTTCACCGATCCCGATGAAGCGACCGTTATGATCTTGTACCCGCACCATACCGAACTTCGGAGCATCCGGAGCACGAACCGGCTGACCATTGAGCCAATAGAAAGCACTGGCTTCCGAGAAGTGCAGCAACGGCCAGTCCAGCAACCCGCTGTCCGATGGCATCAGGAAGCGATCTACCGCTTCATTACCGCCTTCGGCATGCACCGCTTCCAACTCTTCCAGCGTGACCGTTTGGGCCAAGCTGAAAGGTCCGGCGTGCGTACGACGCAACTCTGCAACGTATGCACCGCACCCCAATTGCTCACCGATATCTTCCACGAGGGTACGGATATAGGTGCCTTTGGTGCAGTCGACGGCCAAGCGCGCAGTGTCGCCTTCGCTGGCCAGTAATTCGAGGCGTGTAATAGTAACAGAACGTGGTTCACGCTCCACCACTTCGCCTGCACGGGCCAGCTTGTAAAGCGGCTGTCCGTCTCGCTTGAGTGCAGAGTACATCGGCGGTATCTGACTGATTTTCCCACGAAAATTGGGTAAAACAGCTTCGATATCGGCACGACCAACGGTCACTGGGCGAGTCTGTAAAACCTCACCCTCAGCATCTGCCGTGGTGGTGGTCTTGCCCAATTGCATCAGGGTTTCATAACCCTTGTCGGAATCGAGCAAGTATTGCGAAAATTTGGTGGCTTCGCCAAAGCACAGCGGCAATACACCGCTGGCCAATGGATCGAGACTACCGGTGTGCCCTGCCTTCTCGGCATTGAGCAGCCAGCGAACTTTCTGCAGGGCCGCGTTGGAAGTGAATCCAAGAGGCTTGTCCAACAGGATGATGCCGCTGACGTTACGACGGATACGCTTGACCTGAGCCACCGGTTACTCCTTGGTGTCTTCGGGAGCAGTGGTTTCAGGGTGCTGATTGTCTTCAGCCACTGCACGCTCGATCAAGGCGGACAGGTGAGCGCCACGCACGACACTTTCATCGTAGTGGAAGTGCAGCTGTGGAACGCTGCGCAGTTTCATTTCACGCGCCAGTTGCATGCGCAGGAAACCCGCTGCCGAGTTCAACACCTTGATGCTCTGGGCGATGTCTTCAGCATTATCCTGCCCCATCACGGTGATGAAGATCTTGGCGTGACCGACGTCACGGCTGACTTCAACAGCAGTAATGGTGACCAGACCCACGCGCGGGTCTTTGACTTCACGACGGATCAGCTGTGCCAGCTCGCGCTGCATCTGATCGCCAATACGTTGGGTACGGCTATATTCTTTTGCCATGTCTTGTTACCTGTTACTCACCCATGGGAAACCCATGCGGTCTGAAAGCGGCAAACGCCCGGCCAGACAGAAGCCGGACCGGGCGTTGCGTTTAGAGTCCAGGCCGAGCGACGGTCATTTGCATGCCGCGGCTCGTCCTCGCTCTTGAGGCTCGCGAGTTAGAGGCTGCGAGCAACCTGGACCTTCTCGAACACTTCGATCTTGTCACCGACTTTAACGTCGTTGTAGCTCTTGACGCCGATACCGCATTCCATGCCGGCACGCACTTCGGACATGTCATCTTTAAAGCGACGCAGGGATTCCAGCTCGCCTTCGTAGATAACGATGTCTTCACGCAGTACGCGGATTGGACGGTTACGGTGAACAACACCTTCAAGCACCATGCAACCTGCAACCGCGCCGAACTTAGGCGAACGGAACACGTCACGGACTTCGGCGATACCCAGGATGTTCTCCCGAACGTCGCTGCCAAGCATGCCGGTAAGGGCTTTCTTGACGTCTTCGATGATGTCGTAGATGACGTTGTAGTAACGCATGTCCAGGCCTTCCTGCTCGACAATCTTGCGAGCGCCGGCATCGGCACGCACGTTGAAGCCAAACAGTACAGCGTTGGAGGCCAGTGCCAGGTTAGCGTCGCTCTCGGTGATACCACCGACACCGCCGCCCACTACGCGCACTTGCACTTCGTCGTTACCCAGGCCGCCAAGGGCGCCCTGCAGAGCTTCCAACGAACCACGGACGTCAGATTTGAGGACGATGTTAAGCGTCTTCTTCTCTTCCTGGCCCATGTTCTCGAAGATGTTTTCCAGCTTGCCTGCGTGAGCACGCGCCAGTTTCACTTCGCGGAACTTGCCTTGACGGAACAGGGCAACTTCACGCGCCTTCTTCTCGTCAGTCATTACGCTCATCTCGTCGCCAGCATCTGGCGTTCCGTCCAGGCCGAGAATCTCGACAGGGATGGATGGACCGGCTTCCTTGATGGACTTGCCGTTCTCATCGAGCATGGCACGGATGCGACCGTAGTTGGAGCCGACCAGAACCATGTCGCCTTGGCGCAGGGTACCGTCTTGAACCAGAACAGTTGCAACAGGGCCACGGCCTTTGTCCAGACGGGACTCAACCACTACGCCACGGCCAGGAGCCGATGGAGTTGCCTTGAGTTCCAGAACTTCAGCTTGCAGCAGTACGGCTTCGAGCAATTCGTCAACGCCGGTACCCATTTTCGCCGAGACCGAAACAAACGGAGTGTCACCACCCCATTCTTCCGACGTCACGCCGTGAACGGACAACTCGCTGCGGATGCGATCGAGATCAGCACCTGGCTTGTCGATTTTGTTCACTGCAACAACCAGAGGCACTCCAGCCGCTTTCGCATGCTGAACAGCTTCGATGGTTTGCGGCATTACACCGTCGTCTGCAGCAACAACCAGAATCACGATGTCAGTCGCCTTGGCACCACGTGCACGCATTGCGGTAAACGCAGCGTGACCCGGGGTATCGAGGAAAGTGACCATGCCGCGTTCGGTTTCAACGTGGTATGCACCGATGTGCTGAGTAATACCACCGGCTTCGCCAGCAGCTACCTTGGCACGACGGATGTAGTCGAGCAGGGACGTTTTACCGTGGTCAACGTGGCCCATTACGGTCACAACCGGTGCACGGGAGAACGACTCGCCTTCGAACTTCAGGGACTCGGCCAGGGAATCTTCCAGGGCGTTGTCGCTGACCAGAGTCACTTTGTGGCCCAGTTCTTCAGCAACCAGTTGAGCAGTTTCCTGATCAAGTACCTGGTTGATGGTCGCTGGAGTACCCAGCTTGAACATGAACTTGATGACTTCAGCAGCCTTGACCGACATCTGTGCAGCCAAATCGCCGACAGTGATGGTCTCGCCAATCTGAACGTCACGAACTACAGGGCCGGTTGGGCTCTGGAAACCGTGAGCGTTACGCTTCTTCAGCTTGCCCTTGCCACGACCGCCGCGACGGAAGCTGTCGCTTTCTTCGTCGGAAGTACGCGGAGCAACACGTGGAGTCGGTGCTTTTTCTTTAACCGAGGCACGATGCGGAGCGTTTTTGCGATCGCCGTCACCACTACCGCGACGATTGTTATCGTCAGCACGTGGCTTGTCCGGGCGACGCTGTTCGTCACGCTTGCGTGCATCAACTGCTGGAGCCGGTGCGGCTGGTGCTGCGGCTTGCACAGGTGCAGGCGCGGCAACAGCTGGAGCAGCAGCAGGAGTAGATGCAGGCTGACGGCGCGCGTCTTCTTCGGCGCGACGCTTGGACTCTTCTTCAGCCTTTTGACGTGCGGCATTTTCTACTGCACGACGTTCATCCATCTCACGTTTGCGCTCGGCTTCAATTTCTTCCGGGCTTTGCTGTACGAAGACTTTCTTCTTGCGTACTTCAACGCTAATGCTTTTGCTGCCAGCAACACGCAGGGTACTGGTGGTTTTACGCTGCAAAGTGATCTTGCGCGGTTCTTCCACTTTAGCCTTGTGGCTGCTTTTCAGGTGAGTCAGCAGAGCTTGCTTCTCACTGTCGGTCACATTCTGCTCGGCGGCGTTGTGCGGCAGACCTGCCTCACGCATCTGCTGCAACAGGCGCTCAACCGGTGTTTTGACCTCATCGGCCAGTTGTTTCACCGTGACTTGCGTCATGCATTTCTCTCCTCAGGCCGCGCCTAATTACTCGAACCAATGGGCTCGGGCGGCCATGATCAACTTGCCGGCACGATCATCGTCAATGCCGTCGATGTCGAGCAGGTCGTCAATAGACTGCTCGGCCAGGTCTTCGCGGGTAATTACGCCGCGCACCGCCAGTTCCATCGCCAAATCCTTGTCCATACCCTCAAGCGAGAGCAGGTCTTCGGCCGGATGGGCGTCTGCCAGCTTTTCCTCAGTAGCGATGGCTTTAGTCAACAGTCGATCTTTGGCCCGAGCGCGAAGCTCGTTGACGGTATCTTCGTCAAAGCCATCGATGTTGAGCATTTCCTCCACCGGTACGTAGGCAATCTCTTCCAGGCTAGTAAAGCCTTCATCTACCAGAACCTGCGCCAGGTCTTCATCAACTTCCAGCTCTTCGATGAAGTTGCGCAGGATATCGCCGGTTTCTGCTTGCTGCTTAGCCTGGATGTCCGATTCGGTCATCACGTTCAAGGTCCAGCCGGTCAACTGGCTGGCCAAACGTACGTTCTGACCGCCGCGACCAATCGCCTGGGCCAGATTGTCTGCGCCAACGGCGATGTCCATTGCATGGGCATCTTCGTCGACGATAATTGCCGCCACTTCAGCTGGCGACATTGCGTTGATCACGAACTGCGCCGGGTTGTCATCCCAAAGGACGATATCCACTCGCTCTCCGCCCAATTCGCCGGACACTGCCTGGACGCGCGAACCGCGCATACCAATGCAGGCACCTTGCGGATCAATGCGTTTGTCTTTGGAGCGAACGGCTATTTTAGCGCGTGATCCTGGATCGCGGGAGGCCGCCATCACTTCGATCAGGCCTTCGGAGATCTCTGGCACTTCAATGCGGAACAGCTCGATCAGCATCTCTGGCGCGGTACGCGACAGAATCAACTGAGGGCCGCGGTTCTCGGTGCGGATTTCCTTGAGCAGTGCGCGAAGGCGTACGCCAACACGGAAGGTTTCACGCGAGATGATGTCTTCACGGGCCAGCAACGCTTCAGCGTTATTGCCCAGATCGACGATCACATTGTCACGTGTCACCTTTTTCACGGTGCCCGAAATGATTTCACCCAGACGCTCGCGATAAGCATCGACTACTTGAGCGCGCTCGGCTTCGCGGACCTTTTGCACAATGACCTGTTTGGCCGTTTGTGCAGCAATCCGACCGAATTCGATAGAATCGATTTTCTCTTCGATAATATCGCCAGCTACAGCGCCTGGCTGTTTCGCCTGGGCCTGGTCTACAGCCAACTCGTATGCTGGATCATCCAGATCTTCGTCTTCGACCACAGTCCAGCGACGGAAAGTCTCATAGTTACCGGTGTGGCGATTGATTTCCACACGCAGTTCGACTTCGTCTTCAAAACGCTTTTTAGTCGCGGTGGCCAGAGCCAGCTCCAGCGCTTCAAAAATAACGTTTGCCGGTACGCCCTTTTCATTGGACACCGACTCAACAACCAGCAGTACTTCTTTGCTCATCGTACGCCTCGCCTTTCGCAAGCCATTGGATCCGCGGGATCCGCGTCTCAGTCAAAACTGGGAATAATGTTGGCCTTGTCGATCATATCGATCGGCAACAGGAATTCATGGTCTTCAACTTGCACCACAATGTCCTGCTCCTCTACGCCGCGCAGAAGGCCCTGAAAGTTGCGTCGCCCTTCGAACGGGGAACGCAGCTTGATCCTCACTTGCTCACCGGCAAATTTCGCGAACTGCTCAATAGTGAACAGAGGGCGTTCCATGCCAGGAGAAGAAACTTCAAGCGTGTACTCAACAGCGATAGGATCTTCGACATCCAAAACGCCGCTGATCTGACGACTGACAATTGCGCAGTCATCTACCAGTACGCCGCCTTCCTTGTCGATATAGACACGCAACATTGAATGGCGGCCTTGAGCCGAAAATTCAATACCCCAGCATTCATAGCCAAGGGCCACGATCACCGGGGCCAACAAGTCCTGCAACTGTTCTAGCTTGCTCGACACCTGAACCCCCTGTGCATGTTTGTGCATGCTGTGCAAAATGAAAAAATGGGCGAAGCGCCCATCTCTGAAACGTCGTTGAATACCGACGCTATAAAGTGTCCAGTTAACAAAAAGCCCCTAAGAAGGGGCTCCGCTAAAACTGGTTGCGGGAGCCGGATTTGAACCGACGACCTTCGGGTTATGAGCCCGACGAGCTACCAGACTGCTCCATCCCGCGACAAAGCTGGAGCGGAAGTATACGGTTGATCCTTTTCAGGGTCAATCCAACCTTCCACATACAAGAAAGCCCGCTACTGCGGGCATTCTTGATAATTGGTACCGAGAAGGGGACTCGAACCCCTACACCCTATGGGCACAACCACCTCAAGGTTGCGTGTCTACCAATTCCACCACCTCGGCAATACTACGTTACATCATGAAACCCGTTTTACTTTTGCTCTTGAGCTGGAGGTACGTCAGTCGCAGGGGTTGCCGACTTTTGCTCATGAAGCACCGGAACATCATCTGAAGCCGGCTTTTGCACTGGAACTTCCAACACCGCTGGATTTGGCAAACCTACTTGAGTCAGCTGTTCAGCTTTCTCTTTAGCAAAGTAACCTAACCCTAAGCTGGTTATGAAAAAACCTGCGGCAAGTATAGCAGTAAACTTACTAAGAAAGGTAGAGGAACCTTGGCTTCCGAACACAGTATTTGATGCACCTGCGCCGAAAGATGCTCCAGCATCCGCTCCCTTGCCCTGTTGCAGCAAAACCAGGGCAATTACACCCAATGCTGTCAGCAGATGAAACACAGTTACGACGTTATCCAGCATTTTCAGTTTCCTGCGGCACGAATGATCGCACCGAACTCATCTGCATTCAGGGAAGCCCCGCCAATGAGTCCCCCATCGATATCCGGCATGCTGAACAGTTCGACCGCATTGGCCGCCTTCACGCTGCCGCCGTATAGAAGCCGCACACCTTGTGCCACTTCAGAATTCTTTTGCGCCAGCTGTGCGCGAATGGCCGCATGCACATCTTGCGCTTGCTGTGGTGATGCGGTCAGTCCGGTACCAATGGCCCAGACCGGCTCGTATGCAATCACAGCATTTACAAAAGCATCAATGCCAAACTCGTCAATCACGGCATTCAGCTGACGCCCTACCACTTCAAGCGTTTGCCCCGCTTCGCGCTGCTCCAGGGTTTCCCCTATACACAACACTGGCGTCAAACCAGAGGCTTGAGCCGCTGCAAACTTGCGATTGAGTGTCTCGTCCTGCTCACCCAGAATCAGGCGACGTTCGGAGTGCCCCACAAGCACCAGCTTGCAACCTGCGTCTACCAACTGGCTCGATGAAATCTCGCCAGTCAGAGCGCCCTGCCCCGACTCCACTGCAGCATCCTGAGCACCGACCGAAATCGCTGCGCCTTGCAAGCCATTGATAACACGATCAATAAACAGCTGAGGCGGAAATACTGCAACATCAACATCGTTCGGCAAGACCAGACCACGCAGACCGTCGATCAGCTCAGCGACGCTGGCGCGGGTACCGTGCATCTTCCAGTTACCAGCTACCATAGTGCGACGCATGCTTTACCTCGTCGGTCAAAGTGGGCGCAGATGTTACCCAACCACATCCGCGCTGGCAAGCCGAATTCAGGCACAAACTTCACTTACCAGTTTTGCCAGCTCTTCGGCGTAGCCGCGAACCATGTTTTCGTCGTCGCCTTCGACCATTACACGCACCAAAGGCTCTGTTCCCGACTTGCGCAACAAGACACGGCCGCGACCGTTCATGGCCTCGGTGACGCGCGCGCAAGCGTCTTTAACAGCTGGATGCTCGACAGGATTAACCCCACCTGCAAACCGTACGTTCAGCAGAACTTGCGGACACTTGCGCAACGCCTGGCGCGACTGTGCAAGGCTTTCATCGCGACGACGCAAAGCCAGCAGCACCTGAAGTGCAGCAATGATCGCATCGCCGGTTGTAGTGTGCTGGAAGCACACGATATGCCCGGAATTTTCCCCGCCCACCAGCCAGTTACGCTCCAGCAATTCAGCGATAACGTAACGGTCACCTACATTGGCGCGCACGAACGGAATGCCCAGGTCAGCCAATGCCAGCTCAAGCCCGAGGTTACTCATCAGCGTACCGACAACACCACCCTGCAACTTGCCACGCTCGTGCAAATCACGCGCAATGATAAACAGCAACTCATCGCCATCAACCACGGCACCGGTATGGTCAACCATAAGAACCCGGTCGCCGTCGCCATCGAAGGCAATACCCAGGTCCGCGCCTTCAGCCACCACGGCAGCCTGCAGTTGACCCATATGAGTCGAGCCGCAGTTGTCGTTGATGTTCAGGCCATTGGGCTGAGCCGACAGCACAATAACTTCCGCGCCCAGCTCTTTGAAAACGCTCGGAGCAACCTTGTAGGTAGCACCGTGAGCACAATCGAGAACAATCTTGAGGCCACCGAATTTGGTACTGCTTGGCACACTGCTTTTGCAGAATTCGATATAACGACCCGGAGCGTCATTGATACGCGACACCTTGCCGAGCTTGTCGGATTCAACAACCGTCATCGGAGCGTCAAGCAACTCCTCGATCATCAACTCGACGTCATCAGGCAACTTGGTGCCATCACCGGAAAAAAACTTGATGCCGTTATCGTCATGGGGATTGTGCGAAGCACTGATCACGATGCCCGCTTCCGCATGGAAGGTGCGCGTCAGGTAGGCGATAGCCGGTGTAGGCATAGGCCCCAGCAACATCACATCAGCCCCGGCAGCCGACAAACCCGCTTCAAGCGCAGACTCGAACATGTAACCCGAAATACGGGTGTCCTTGCCTACCAGAATCCGGCAAGCGCCCTTGCTGCGAAACGCCATGCCCGCCGCCCAACCCAACTTGAGCATGAAATCAGGGGTAATCGGATAAACGCCGACCCGACCACGAATACCGTCGGTGCCAAAATACTTCTTTGTCATAAGTGCTCCATCATTCTTAGTCTGCGGAATCTACCGCTGCGATCATCCGTACCACATCAACTGTTTCGGCAACATCATGGACACGCAAAATACGCGCCCCCTTGGTCATCGCCAAGGCTGCAAGAGCCAGACTGCCATACAGCCGCTCTGCAACTGGCCGGCTCAACGTCTGCCCGACCATACTTTTACGTGACACACCCACCAGCAAAGGCCGCCCCAGCAAATGCAGGGCTTCCATATGTTTGAACAGGCTAAGGTTGTGCTGCAATGTTTTGGCAAAGCCGAACCCCGGATCCAGCACGATGCGCTCAGGGCCAATACCGGCAGTGGCACAGCGCGCCATGCTATCGACCAGAAACGCAGAGACTTCGCCCACCAGGTCATCGTAATGCGGATTGTCCTGCATATCGCCCGGCTCACCGAGCATATGCATCAGACATACCGGCAATCCCGTGGCCGCAGCCGCCTGCAAGGCGCCTTCACGGCGCAGCGAGCGCACATCATTGATCAGCCCCGCACCCAAACGCGCAACCTCGGTCATGACCATTGGCGCGGATGTATCGACCGAAATAATGACGTCCAGTTCCCGACTTATGCGCTCGACAACAGGCGCAACCCGATCCAGCTCTTCCTGCTGCGAAACCACAGGAGCGCCGGGGCGCGTTGATTCACCGCCAACATCAATCAGAGTTGCACCGGCAAGAACCATCGACTGCGCATGGCGCAAAGCCGCATCCAATGCAGCAAAGCGGCCGCCATCGGAGAAGGAATCAGGGGTGACATTAAGAATACCCATAACATGCGTATGGGCCAAATCAAGAACCCGGTTGCCGCAAGGCAACCGGGTTGAGGACTGAACAGAAGTCATTTCAAGCCTTATTGATCAGCAGCAGGGCCGCCGATAGGTGTTTCCGGGCGCTCGGTTTTATCCAGCGTTGGGGCAGTCGGGGTACCCGAGTTGCCGCCTTCCCAGTCACGCGGCTCACGCGGCGGACGACCCGCCATGATGTCGTCGATCTGATCAGCATCGATCGTCTCGTACTTCATCAGCGCATCAGCCATTGCATCGAGCTTGTCACGGTTTTCAGTCAGTATCTGCTTGGCAGTGTTGTAGCACTGGTCAATGATGCTGCGCACTTCGGAGTCGATCAGCTTGGCTGTGTCGCCGGACACACTTGCCGACTGACCACCGCCACGCCCCAGATAAGACTCTTCATCTTCGGCATACATCAGTGGGCCGAGCTTCTCGGACAAACCCCACTTGGTAACCATGTTCCGCGCAATCTGGCTCGCACGCATGATGTCATTGGACGCGCCAGTGGTAACACCGTCAAAGCCCAAGGTCATCTCTTCAGCGATACGACCGCCATACAGCGAGCAGATCTGGCTGATCAGCGCACGCTTGGACAGGCTGTAACGATCCTCTTCCGGCAGGAACATGGTCACACCCAGCGCACGACCACGCGGAATGATCGAAACCTTGTAGACCGGATCATGCTCAGGCACTACGCGACCAACGATAGCGTGACCCGCTTCGTGATACGCCGTGTTGCGCTTTTCCTTATCCGACATGACCATCGATTTGCGCTCGGCGCCCATCATGATCTTGTCCTTGGCCAGCTCGAACTCTTTCATTTCAACAACACGCTTACCGGTGCGCGCTGCGAACAAGGAAGCTTCGTTCACCAGGTTGGCCAGATCAGCACCCGAGAAGCCCGGAGTACCACGTGCAATAACGCCCGGCTGGACATCATCGCCCATTGGCACTTTACGCATGTGAACCTTGAGGATCTGCTCGCGGCCACGAATGTCCGGCAAACCAACCACAACCTGACGGTCAAAACGGCCTGGACGCAGCAGCGCAGGGTCAAGTACGTCAGGACGGTTAGTGGCGGCAATCACAATGATGCCGTCGTTCATCTCAAAGCCGTCCATCTCAACCAGCAACTGGTTAAGTGTCTGCTCACGCTCATCATGACCGCCGCCCATACCGTTACCACGGTGGCGACCGACAGCATCGATTTCATCGATGAAGATGATGCAAGGAGCATGCTTCTTGGCTTGTTCAAACATGTCACGAACACGGCTTGCACCGACGCCCACGAACATTTCAACAAAGTCGGAACCGGAAATCGTGAAGAACGGCACCTTGGCTTCGCCCGCAATCGCCTTGGCGATCAGGGTTTTACCGGTACCTGGCGGGCCAACCATCAGCACGCCACGAGGAATACGACCACCCAGGCGCTGGAACTTGCCCGGATCACGCAGGAACTCAACCAGCTCACCCACTTCTTCCTTGGCTTCGTCGCAACCCGCTACGTCAGCCAGAGTCGTTTTGACCTGGTCTTCCGATAACAGCCGCGCCTTGCTCTTGCCAAAGCTCATCGGTCCGCCCTTACCGCCGGCACCGCCCTGCATTTGACGCATGAAGAACATGAAGACTGCGATGATCACCAGAATCGGGAAGCTCGCAACCAGCAGTTGAGTCCAGATGCTTTGTTGCTCAGGCAATTTGCCTTCAACGGTCACATGGTTATCCACCAGGTCACCGATCAAACCGTTGTCCTGAATAGCCGGACGGATGGTTTTGAAGGTATCCCCATCGCTGCGTTTGCCGGTAATCACGTAGCCATCCACGGCAACGCGCTCGACCTTGCCATCCTTAACTTGCTGGATGAAGTCGGAATAGTTGAGGGTTTGTGGCTCGTTTGGACTGGAGAAGTTGTTCATCACTGTCACCAGGACAGCAGCGATGATCAACCACAGGATCAGATTCTTTGCCATATCGTTCAATTAGCTACCCTCTGAAGCACAAGCCCCGCTACTGAAGCGTGCTTCGCATGATATTCACCGGCATAACTTACTACATTGCCTACAACCCTTGCAGGCTCCGTCTGTAACCCTTTGTGAAACTTTGACTACACAATATTCGTTATGCCAGATCTGTAAAGCGATTCAAAAAAAACTATCGCCCCGGTCAAAGACGCTCATCACTGGCAGAACCATCAACTCCACGGAAGCCGCGCCCCAGCAAATACTGCTCGCGGGACCTGTCTCGTGACGACGACGGCTTGCGCATCTGTACCTTGTCAAACAGCTTGCGAATGTCTTTGTGGTATTGATCGAAGCCTTCACCTTGGAAAACTTTAATCAGAAAATCACCACCAGGACGCAGGACGCGACCGGCAAGATCCAGTGCCAACTCGCACAGGAACATCGCCCGAGGCATGTCCACAGCTGCCAATCCACTCATATTGGGGGCCATATCTGAAATCACAAGGTCTACTTGTGTATTTCCGACAGCCTCGAGGATCTGCGCAAGCACTGCGTCCTCGGTAAAATCGCCCTTGATGAAGGTCACATCAGGGATGCTGTCCATGTCCAGGATGTCGGAAGCGATCAAGCGACCTTGGCCACCGATCAGACGACTGGTTACCTGTGACCAGCCACCCGGGGCAGCACCCAGGTCAATAACCGTCATGCCTGGACGAATCAGACGATCACGCTCCTGGATCTCCAGCAATTTGTAGCTGGCACGCGAGCGATACCCGTCTTTTTGCGCCATTTTGACGTATGGATCGTTGAAATGCTCTTTCAGCCAGTTAAGGCTAGTCTTGGAACGGGCCACGGGCCACCTCAAAAATTTTAAACGGGTTGTGATTAACCGGGCGGTCTCGGACTCGCTCGGGTAAACTGGCCGCCGCTTTTTACAAGATCAGACACAGGGGTCAGATTATGCCGCTCACTCAAGAGCAGAAGAAACAGTACAAATCCATTGGCCACCATCTGAAACCAGTTTTGACTGTGGCTGATAATGGTTTGACTGAAGGTGTTTTAGCCGAACTCGAACGCGCATTGGGCGATCACGAGCTGATTAAAATCAAA
This sequence comes from Pseudomonas sp. ML2-2023-6, assembly GCF_037055265.1. NCBI lineage: Bacteria > Pseudomonadati > Pseudomonadota > Gammaproteobacteria > Pseudomonadales > Pseudomonadaceae > Pseudomonas > Pseudomonas sp. ML2-2023-6. The sequence goes on from NZ_CP146347.1 coordinate 5,189,511, forward strand.
GTCAACATTCTGGATCGCGAATCCCGCCTGGAGGCCGTCGCACAAATGTGCAAGGCCGGCAAAGCGGAACAGGTACAGGTTATCGGCAAAATGGCGCTTCTGTACCGTAAGAACGTCAATGTAAACAAGCAACTGTCGAACATCCATCGCTTCAAGTGATGTCGACAAGGGTCAAGGGTGCGCCTGGCGCGCCCTGAAACTCTTCCAGGGTTAAACCCGAGAGTTATGCAAGAACTGCCCGCGCAACGCATCAGGCAGCCAGAGACGCCCAACGCACGACCTCCCCACCCGCTACCTGCCTTTTCAAACAGCAACGCTGCCAGCCGTGTTCAGGCCAGCACCGGCAAAAATTCTGTGTGCAACAACCACAAGCTACCAACCCGGAACACCCGGGTCGGCCGCCAAAAAAGTGCGCCCGCACAAGGCGGGCACACTTCTTAGATGTGACTTACTTTAACAATCTCGTACTCAATGACGCCGCCCGGTGTTTTCACCGCAACCACGTCACCCTCTTCCTTGGCGATCAAGGCGCGAGCCAATGGCGAGCCAACGGAGATTTTTCCGAGTTTGAAGTCAGCTTCGTCTTCACCCACGATCTGATAGATCACGCTTTCGTCAGTTTCAACGTTAGCGATCTCAACCGTCGTGCCGAAAATCACCTTGCCGGTATGAGGAATCGCCGCCACATCAATCACCACTGCATTCTGCAGACGGCCTTCGATATCACGGATACGAGCCTCAGACATACCCTGCAGCTCACGAGCAGCATGGTATTCAGCATTTTCCTTGAGGTCGCCCAACTCACGCGCCGTACCAATTTCCTTGCTCAGCTTTGGCCGAACAACCTTGGTCAGGTGTGCAAGCTCTTCTTCCAGGGCTTTATGGCCCTGGACAGTCATCGGGTACTTGATCATGACTTCAATCCTGCGTGTAGATCCTGCAAGCGACGTACGGTTTTTTCAGGACCGAATTTAAGCGCTTCACAGATCGCTTCGCCAGCAGCAATGGTCGTGGTGCAGTAGATCTTGTGCTGCAGCGCGTTGCGGCGAATGGAGTAGGAGTCAGCAATCGACTGACGACCTTCGGTGGTGTTGATGATCAAGGTAACTTCGTCGTTCTTGATCATGTCGACAACGTGCGGACGACCTTCGGTCACCTTGTTCACGCGGCGTACTTTCAAGCCTGCTGCTTCGATGAACTTGGCAGTACCAGCAGTCGAAACAATCTCAAAACCCAGGTTGATCAGGTCGCGAGCAACACCGGCCACCAAAGGCTTGTCGTCGTCACGCACGCTGATGAAAGCAGTACCGCCTGTTGGCAGCACTTCGCTTGCACCCATCTGAGCCTTGGCAAACGCTTCGCCGAAGGTATCGCCCACACCCATCACTTCACCGGTGGACTTCATCTCAGGGCCGAGAATCGGGTCAACACCCGGGAATTTGGCGAACGGGAAGACCGCCTCTTTCACGCTGTAGAAGTTAGGAATGATTTCCTTGGTGAAGCCGATTTCTTTCAGGGTTTTACCGGCCATCACGCGGGCAGCGATCATTGCCAGGGAAACCCCGATGCACTTGGATACGAAAGGAACGGTACGCGAAGCACGCGGGTTCACTTCGATCACGTAGATATCTTCGCCTTGCAGGGCCAACTGCACGTTCATCAGGCCGACAACGCCCAATTCCAGAGCCATTTTCTTGACCTGTTCGCGCATCTCGTCCTGGATGTGCAGCGGCAGCGAGTACGGCGGCAGCGAGCATGCGGAGTCACCGGAGTGAACGCCCGCCTGTTCGATGTGCTGCATGATCGCGCCGATCACCACATCTGTACCGTCGCAGACAGCATCCACGTCCATTTCGATGGCGCAGTTAAGGAAGTGGTCCAGCAGCACTGGGCTGTCGTTGGACACTTTCACCGCGTCACGCAGGTAGCGCTTGAGCTCTTCTTCTTCGTAGACGATTTCCATCGCACGGCCGCCCAACACGTAGGAAGGACGAACAACCAGCGGGTAACCAATCTTGCCAGCAGCACGAATTGCTTCGTCTTCGCTGCGCACAGTGGCGTTAGGCGGCTGACGCAGGTTCAGACGCTCAACCATCTGCTGGAAGCGCTCACGGTCTTCTGCACGGTCGATGGCGTCAGGGCTGGTGCCGATGATCGGCACGCCAGCTTCTTCCAGGGCACGAGCCAGTTTCAGCGGAGTTTGGCCGCCGTACTGGACGATCACGCCTTTTGGCTTCTCGACACGTACGATTTCCAGCACGTCTTCCAGGGTTACGGATTCGAAGTACAGACGATCCGAAGTGTCGTAGTCGGTGGAAACGGTTTCCGGGTTGCAGTTGACCATGATGGTCTCGTAACCGTCGGCACGCAGCGCCAGAGCGGCGTGTACACAGCAATAGTCGAACTCGATACCTTGGCCGATACGGTTCGGGCCACCACCCAGAATCATGATCTTGTCACGATCCGAAGGGTTGGCTTCGCACTCTTCCTCATAGGTGGAGTACATGTAAGCAGTGTCGGTTGCAAACTCGGCCGCGCAGGTATCAACGCGCTTGTAGACCGGGAACACTTCCAGCTTGTGACGGTGGCGACGCAGGTTTTTCTCGGTCACACCCAGCAGTACGGCCAGACGTGCGTCAGAGAAACCTTTGCGCTTGAGGCGATACATGGCATCGCGATCAATCGAGGACAGCGCCATGGTCTTGATTTTCTCTTCGTCCTTGATCAGATCTTCGATCTGTACCAGGAACCAAGGGTCAATCATGTTCATGCCGAAGATATCTTCAACGGTCATACCGGCGCGGAACGCGTCAGCCACGTACCAGATACGCTCGGCGCCCGGCACGGTCAGCTCGCGCTTGAGCACGGCCATGCTTTCCGGGTTGCTCAGGTCCAGCTTTGGATCAAGACCGCTTACACCCACTTCCAGACCGCGAAGGGCCTTTTGCAGGGATTCCTGGAAAGTCCGGCCAATGGCCATGACTTCACCTACCGACTTCATCTGAGTCGTCAGGCGCGCATCTGCCTTCGGGAATTTTTCGAAAGCAAAGCGCGGCAGCTTGGTCACAACGTAGTCGATGGACGGCTCGAAGGACGCAGGCGTGGCGCCGCCGGTGATTTCGTTTTGCAGTTCGTCCAAGGTGTAACCGATCGCCAATTTGGCAGCGATACGCGCAATCGGGAAACCGGTAGCTTTCGATGCCAGCGCCGAGGAACGCGATACACGCGGGTTCATCTCGATCACGACCATACGACCGGTGTCCGGGCAGATACCGAACTGAACGTTGGAACCGCCGGTTTCAACGCCGATCTCACGCAGTACCGCCAAAGAGGCGTTACGCATGATCTGGTATTCCTTGTCCGTCAGGGTCTGTGCCGGAGCAACGGTGATCGAGTCACCGGTGTGCACGCCCATCGGGTCGAAGTTTTCAATCGAGCAAACGATGATGCAGTTGTCCTTCTTATCGCGGACAACCTCCATCTCGTACTCTTTCCAGCCGATCAGGGATTCGTCGATCAGCAGCTCTTTGGTTGGCGACAGATCCAGACCACGAGCGCAGATTTCTTCGAATTCTTCACGGTTGTAAGCAATACCGCCACCGGTGCCGCCCATGGTGAAGGACGGACGGATGATGCACGGGAAACCCAGCTTTTCGAGGACCGCATTGGCCTCTTCCATGCTGTGGGCGATACCGGAACGTGGGCAGTCAAGGCCGATGGACTTCATCGCCTTGTCGAAACGCGAACGGTCTTCAGCCTTGTCGATGGTGTCAGCGTTAGCGCCGATCATCTCTACGCCGAACTTCTCCAGAACGCCTTCGCGCTCCAGGTCCAGTGCGCAGTTCAGTGCAGTCTGGCCGCCCATGGTTGGCAACAGTGCGTCCGGGCGCTCTTTCTCGATGATCTTGGCAACGGTCTGCCACTTGATCGGCTCGATGTAGGTCGCGTCGGCCATGTCCGGGTCGGTCATGATGGTGGCCGGGTTGGAGTTCACCAGGATGACGCGGTAACCCTCTTCGCGCAGGGCTTTACAAGCCTGGGCGCCGGAGTAGTCGAATTCACAGGCCTGGCCGATAACGATCGGGCCAGCGCCAAGAATCAGGATGCTTTTTATGTCTGTACGTTTTGGCATGGGTTTGTCACTCAAATCCGCAGGTCAGTCGGCAAGCTGTCAATCAGGTTCCTGAAGCGCCCTGGGGGCCACCGAAGTTCGGGGCCGCCACCGGGCGCTGCAGCAGGGGCTGATCAGCGGCGCTTGGCCATCTCATTGATGAAGCGATCGAACAGCGGTGCAACGTCGTTCGGGCCCGGGCTTGCTTCAGGGTGGCCCTGGAAGCTGAAAGCGCTCTTGTCGGTCAGTTCGATGCCTTGCAGAGTGCCGTCGAACAGCGACTTGTGGATGGCGCGCACGTTGGCTGGCAAGGTCGCTTCGTCTACCGCAAAACCGTGGTTCTGGCTGGTGATCATCACAACGCCCGTGTCCAGATCCTGAACCGGGTGGTTGGCGCCGTGATGGCCATGACCCATTTTCACGGTCTTGGCGCCGGCGGCCAGAGCCAGCAGCTGGTGACCCAGGCAGATGCCGAACACCGGAATCTCGGTATTCAGAACTTCCTTGATCGCGGTGATTGCGTAGTCGCAAGGCTCAGGGTCACCCGGGCCGTTGGACAGGAACACGCCATCCGGGTTGAGAGCCAATACGTCACTGGCTGGAGTCTGAGCTGGAACCACGGTAACGCGGCAGCCACGCTCAACCAGCATGCGCAGGATGTTCCACTTCACGCCGTAGTCGTATGCAACTACGTGGTAAGGCAGTTCGCTGGCTTCGATAGTCGGGTGACTGTCGGTGGCCAGGTTCCAGACGCTGGAGCGCCACTCGTAGGTTTTTTCGGTGCTGACAACTTTCGCCAGATCCATGCCTTTCAGGCCCGGGAAGCCGCGTGCGGCAGCAATTGCAGCCTCTTCGGAGATGTTGTCACCGGCCATGATGCAGCCGTTCTGCGCGCCTTTTTCACGCAGGATGCGTGTCAGACGGCGGGTGTCGATACCGGCGATAGCCACAACGTTGTTGGCTTTCAGGTAGTCGGCCAGCGACATCGTGTTGCGCCAGTTGCTGGCAACCAGTGGCAGATCACGGATTACCAAACCTGCGGACCAGACACGATCAGACTCGGCGTCTTCCGGGGTAGTACCGGTATTGCCAACATGCGGGTAAGTCAGGGTCACGATTTGCTGAGCGTAGGAAGGATCCGTCAGGATCTCCTGGTAGCCAGTCATTGCGGTGTTAAACACCACCTCACCAACGGTTTGACCGTCGGCCCCAATGGCTTCGCCGCGAAAAATGCTGCCATCAGCGAGGGCGAGTATGGCTTGCTTAGTCAAGAAGACCTCCCGTAAATAAAGCCTGAAAGGGCGATCGCAGGTTGTAAAAAAGCGGAGAGACGTATGGACACGTCACCCCGCTTCTTCATCGAATTATCTGCGCGCTTTTAGTGGACACACTAAAGCTGTAGCTTACAGAAAAAGGCTTTTTTGGTCTACCGCTAAAGAGTCTAAAAGACAGGAGAATGCGACAGAACATCGCTTAGCGGTTAAAAATCGGGCTACTGGCGCGCCAACAGCCCGATTTTACAGAGTTTACTCAACGCAGGTCGAGCACATCCTGCATGTCATACAGCCCTGGCTCACGCCCTTGCAGCCACAAGGCAGCACGAACGGCACCCTTGGCGAAGGTCATGCGACTGGATGCCTTGTGGGTAATCTCGAGCCGCTCGCCTTCAGTGGCGAACAGCACCGTGTGATCGCCCACCACATCACCGCCGCGCACAGTGGCGAAACCAATGGTTTCACGCTCACGGGCACCGGTATGGCCTTCACGACCATAAACCGCGACCTTCTGCAGATCAAGACCCAGCGCATCAGCAATCACTTCACCCATGCGCATAGCCGTACCGGAAGGTGCATCGACCTTGTGCCGGTGATGAGCCTCGATGATTTCGATATCCGCATCATCGCCCATCACCCGCGCCGCCATGTCGAGCAGTTTGAACGACAGATTGACCCCGACACTGAAGTTGGAAGCAAAGACAATCGGGATATCCTGACCCGCCTCGACCAACTGCTGCTTTTGCTCAGCCGTCAGCCCCGTAGTGCCAATCACCATTGCTTTGCCCAGCTCGCGACACACAGCCAGATTGCCCAGCATCACTTCGGGCAGAGTGAAGTCGATCAGTACATCAAAATCAGCTTCGACCGCTTGCAGGCTGTCCGACAACAGCACCCCGATACGCCCGATAGAAGCCAGCTCACCGGCATCAGCCCCCACCAGCGAGCTTCCCGGACGCACGATTGCCGCCTTCAACCCGCACAGAGGCGAGCGCTGTTGAACCGCATCAATCAATGCCTTGCCCATGCGCCCGGCAGCGCCCATCACAGCTATACGTCGCATTTACTGCTCCTTACAGGTCGCCGAAAAAACGCTTCACGCCTTCGAACCAGCCAGTGGCGTTTGGCGAATGACAGCTATCGCCTTCCAGCGTAGTGCGGAACTCTTCCATCAGCTCACGCTGACGACGACTCAGCTTGACCGGAGTTTCAACCACAACACGACACATCAGGTCGCCTGCACCACCGCCACGCACCGGAGCAACGCCCTTGCCACGCAAGCGGAACTGCTTGCCGGTCTGGGTGCCCTCAGGGATTTTCAACTTGACCCGACCATCCAGGGTCGGCACTTCAAGCTCTGCACCCAAAGCAGCGTCAGCCACGCTGATCGGCACTTCACAGAACAGATGCTTGCCGTCGCGCTGGAAAATCGCGTGCTCGCGCACATCGATCACCACGTACAGATCGCCAGTCGGGCCACCTTGCACGCCCGCCTCGCCTTCACCGGACAGGCGAATACGATCACCGGTATCAACACCGGCAGGCACTTTGACGGAAAGGGTTTTGTACTCTTCTACGCGACCTTCGCCACGGCAGCTGTCGCACGGATCAGAGATGACCTTGCCTTGACCGTGGCAACGCGGACACGTCTGCTGAACAGCAAAGAAACCTTGCTGCATGCGCACCTGGCCAATACCGCCGCAGGTTGTACAGGTAACAGGCGAAGAACCCTTCTTGGCGCCCGAACCGTCACATGGCTTGCAGTTGACCAGTGTCGGAACACGGATATTGACCGTGGTACCGCGCACAGCCTCTTCCAGATCCAGCTCCAGCGTATAGCGCAAATCGCTACCACGCTGAGCGCCGCCCCGGGAGCCGCCACGACCACCGCCAAAGAAATCACTGAACACATCACCGAATATATCGGAGAAGTTCTGACCGCCAAAACCGGCACCGCCGCCGCCCATTTGCGGATCAACACCGGCATGGCCGTATTGATCGTAGGCCGCACGCTTGCTGGAGTCCGACAGAACTTCGTAAGCTTCGTTGGCTTCTTTGAACAGATCTTCCGAGGCCTTGTCATCCGGATTACGGTCCGGGTGATGCTTCATCGCCAGGCGACGATAAGCTTTTTTCAGCTCGACTTCGGTCGTAGTGCGTTCAACACCCAATATTTCGTAATAATCGCGCTTTGCCATAATTCTTTGCACTCTCAAGGACGTTCGACAAAACCCTCCCGAGCCTCGCCAAACCCGCCAAGCCCGAAAAGGATCAGACCCGACTCACGTCTTTTCAACGATATTGGTTTGTGTTTAACAGCCAATGCATTGGCCGACAGGAGCGGTTACCTCTGGCTGGAAAACAAGAAAGATCCAGTCCAAACCGCCAGCATTCGACCTTGTCGCATGCTGTAAAAATTCTGATACTCCAGACACGCCAACGCGGGAGCAAGCTCCCGCGCGGCGACATCCTACCAGTCACCGCTCAAGCGCGGTCAACTGGGCGACAAACAAGCGTCTTACTTGTTGTCTTTTACTTCTTCGAACTCAGCGTCGACAACGTCGTCCGCTTTTTCAGCCGAATCAGCTGGCTTGGCCGCTGCGTCTGCCGGGTTCGCCTGCTCGGCGTACATTTTCTGTGCAACCGGTGCAGACACCTTGGACAGCTCTTCAACCTTGGCTTCGATAGCAGCCTTGTCGTCGCCTTTAACAGCGGCTTCAAGTGCAACTACAGCAGCTTCGATTGCAGTTTTCTCTTCCGCAGTCACTTTATCGCCAGCATCGACGATCATTTTGCGCGTCGAGTGAACCAGTGCGTCGCCCTGGTTACGTGCAGCTGCCAGTTCTTCGAACTTGCGGTCTTCTTCAGCGTTGATCTCGGCATCGCGAACCATCTGAGCGATTTCTTCCTCGGACAGACCCGAGTTAGCCTTGATCACGATCGACTGAGACTTGCCAGTCGCCTTGTCTTTTGCACTTACGTGCAGGATGCCGTTGGCATCGATGTCGAAGGTCACTTCGATCTGAGGCACGCCACGTGGAGCAGGTGGAATGTCAGCCAGGTCGAACTTGCCCAACGACTTGTTCTGTGTGGCTTGCTTACGCTCACCTTGCAGAACGTGAATGGTCACAGCGCCCTGGTTATCGTCAGCAGTCGAGAACACTTGCGATTTCTTGGTAGGAATCGTGGTGTTTTTCTCGATCAGAGCAGTCATTACGCCGCCCATGGTTTCGATACCCAAAGTCAGCGGGCTCACGTCCAGCAACAGAACGTCTTTAACATCACCCGACAGTACCGCGCCCTGGATAGCAGCACCCATTGCAACAGCTTCGTCCGGGTTCACGTCTTTACGTGCTTCCTTGCCGAAGAACTCGGTTACCAGCTTCTGTACCAGCGGCATACGAGTCTGACCACCGACCAGAATTACGTCGTTGATCGCGCCAATGTCGATACCGGCGTCTTTCAGAGCGATACGGCAAGGCTCGATGGTGCGCTGAACCAGGTCTTCAACCAGCGATTCCAGCTTGGCGCGCGAAATTTTCACGTTCAAGTGCTTAGGACCGGTGGCATCTGCAGTGATGTAAGGCAGATTCACGTCAGTCGATTGGCTCGAAGACAGTTCGATCTTGGCTTTTTCAGCGGCTTCTTTCAGACGCTGCATCGCCAGCGGGTCACCCTTAAGGTTCATGCCGCTTTCTTTCTTGAACTCGTCAACCAGGTAGTCGATCAGACGGATGTCAAAGTCTTCACCACCCAGGAACGTGTCACCGTTGGTTGCCAGCACTTCAAACTGGTGCTCGCCATCAACTTCGGCAATTTCAATAACCGATACGTCGAAAGTACCGCCACCCAGGTCATAAACGATGACAGTGTGGTCGCCTTTCGCTTTGTCCATACCGTAAGCCAGAGCAGCTGCGGTTGGTTCGTTGATGATGCGTTTTACGTCCAGACCCGCGATACGGCCGGCGTCTTTGGTCGCCTGACGCTGGCTGTCGTTGAAGTAGGCCGGAACGGTGATTACCGCCTCAGTCACTGGCTCGCCGAGGTAATCTTCGGCGGTTTTCTTCATTTTCTTCAGAATTTCAGCCGAGATTTGTGGCGGAGCCATTTTCTGGCCGTTCACTTCAACCCAAGCGTCGCCGTTGTCAGCCTTGGCGATCTTGTACGGAACCATCTGAATGTCTTTCTGTACAACTTCTTCGTCAAAACGACGACCGATCAGACGCTTCACCGCGTACAGGGTGTTATGCGGATTGGTCACTGCCTGACGCTTGGCCGATTGGCCAACCAGAATTTCACCATCGTTAGCGTACGCAACGATCGACGGCGTAGTACGCGCGCCTTCTGCGTTTTCGATAACTTTTGCCTTACCGTTTTCCAGAACCGAAACACACGAGTTAGTGGTCCCGAGGTCAATACCGATAATTCTGCCCATGTTTACTCTCCCTAAATTTGAATTTTTTTGCCGCAGCAGTAATGACCAACTGCGGCATTACTTAACGCTTGACTTCTAAATGGGGGCCTTGCGGCCGATTTCAAGCCTGCTCGTCAATCGATGGCGAAACCGGCGCTGGCGCCTTGCTGACTACGACCATAGCCGGGCGCAGCAAGCGACCATTGAGCTGATAACCTTTTTGAAACACCTTGAGCACGCTGTTTGGCTCAAGCTCAGCGCTTTCCTGCATTGCCATCGCTTGATGCTGCTCGGCATTGAAAGGTTCGCCATGCGGGTCGATAGCTTCCAGCTGATAACGCTTCAGGGTGTCCTGGAACATTTTCAGGGTCAGTTCGATCCCTTCGCGCATTGGACGGATGTTTTCATCGTCCGGGCTGGACAGTTCAAGACCGCGTTCCAGGCTGTCGATCACCGGCAACAGGTCACCGGCGAATTTCTCCAGTGCAAACTTGTGTGCCTTCTCAACATCCTGCTCGGCGCGACGGCGAACGTTCTGCAGATCGGCAGCTACGCGCAGAGCCTGATCATTAGCGGCTGCCAGCTGCTCTTCAAGCACCTGCACGCGGGTTGCCAGATCTTCACCGGCTACATCGGCTTCCTGGTTCTGCGTATCCATAGTCTGTTCGTCTGCCATAGATTTCTCCTTTCAAACTTCGTCCGCGAGCTCGACTCGCGCTTGTGCCAAGGTATATGGGGTCGCAATTCTCAGGTTCAAGAGCCAAAAAACCAGAAAAGACATGTTTGCCCTCCCTCGCCCCACTCGCAAAAAAAACGGATCGCGCTAAAAAACCGAAAAAAACAAGCAAATCGAACTAAGCACAACCATTGTCAGCACGAAACAAAACACTGTATAAATAACCAGACATTACGTTTTGGAGCGGCTCCTATGCTGGTGCACCTGTCCGTACACAACTACGCCATCGTTGAACATCTCGATCTCGAACTGGATCGCGGGATGAGTGTAATCACTGGTGAGACCGGTGCCGGCAAATCGATCATGCTCGACGCCCTGGGGCTGACCCTGGGTGACCGCGCCGACAGCGGCGTAGTCCGTCCGGGAGCCGACAAGGCCGATATTCTGGCCACTTTCGACCTGCAGGATATTCCCGAAGCCCGGGCCTGGCTTGCCGAGCGCGATCTGGAAGGCGACGGCCCGTGCATCCTGCGCCGGGTCATCACTGCTGAAGGCCGCTCACGCAGCTATATCAATGGCACGCCCTGCCCTCAAGGCGACTTGAAAGCCTTGGGCGAGTTGCTGATCGATATCCACAGCCAGCACGAACACCAGTCGCTGCTCAAACCCGACACCCACCGTCGCCTGCTCGACGAGTTCGCCGGTGCCACCGACCTGGCCCGCCAGGTGCAACTGGCCGCGCAGCGCTGGCGCCAGACCCGACAAGAGCTTGAGCACCTGTCCAACTCCGGCGATGAACAACGCGCGCGCCATCAATTACTGAGCTACCAGCTCGAAGAGCTTGAAACACTTTCACTGGGTGAAAACGAACTCGAAGAGCTGGAGCAGGAACACAAAAATCTGACCAACGCCGAAACCCTGCTGACCATTTGCCGCCAAGTGGTTGAACAGTGCAGCGAAAGTGACTCAGGCAATGTGCTCAATGCGCTGACCGCGAGCCTCAATCGTCTGTCGAGCATCAACAACAATTCGGGCTCACTGGGTGAAGCAACCGACCTGCTGGCCAGCGCGCAGATTCAGGTCGAGGAAGCCGTAGGTGAACTCAATCGCTTTATCGACCATTTTGACGCCGACCCGGGCCGCCTGCAGTACCTGGAAGAACGCCTCGACACCATCTACACCCTGGCGCGCAAACACCGGGTTCACCCGACTGAAGTAGCCGCCCTGCTGCAAAAACTGCTGGATGAGCTCGAAACCCTCAACGCCAACGATGAAAACATCGAACGCCTGGCCAATGAGCTGACGTCCTATGCCCGCCACTATCACGAATGCGCACGCGAACTCAGTAACCTGCGCAGCCAAGCGGCTACACGCCTGAGCAGCGCGGTAGAAGAAGAAATCCAGCGTCTGGGCATGCCCGGCGGCCGCTTTGTGATCGAACTGCGCCCACAAAGCAGCAGCGACCCGATGCCTCACGGCCTGGAGCAGGTCGAGTTGCTCGTGAGCGCCAACCCTGGCCAGCCACTCAAGGCCCTGGCCAAGGTTGCTTCTGGCGGTGAACTGTCGCGGATCAGCTTGGCCATTCAGGTGATCACCGCACAAACCTCCCGCGTACCGACTCTGGTGTTCGACGAAGTGGATGTGGGTATCGGTGGCCCGACTGCAGAAATCGTGGGGCAACTGCTGCGCCGTCTTGGCGAGCGCGGTCAAGTGCTGACGGTCACTCACCTGCCGCAGGTGGCTGCTCAATGCCACCAGCACCTTTTCGTGCATAAGGTTCGCGAGAGCGATACCACCCGCACTGCCGTGGCCAAACTGAGTAAAAAAGAACGCGTGGAAGAAGTCGCACGCATGCTCGGCGGTGTTGATCTGACCAAGGAATCGTTGGCCCACGCCAAAAAAATGGTCGTCACTGCAAAAAACCTGGCAGCTTAACGACGAACGATCATAAAAAGACCGACATCAGAAAGCACGAAGGCGGCCCTTGGGCCGCCTTCGATCGTTTCGCGAACCGTAATTCGCGTGACATGCTTACTTGGACTTCTTGCGCACGTACAGCACCAAGTTGTGATCCACCAACTCAACACCGTGCTTGGCTGCAATGGCGTGCTGCAGTTTTTCGATGTCTTCGTCGAAAAACTCGATCACTTCACCGCTGTCCACGTTGACCATATGGTCGTGGTGGCCGCCATCGGCATCAGCCAATTCAAAGACCGCATGACCGCCATCGAAATTATGGCGAATCACCAGCCCCGCTGACTCAAACTGGGTCAGTACACGGTAAACCGTGGCCAGACCGACGTCTTCGCCAGCTTGCATAAGTGCCTTGTAAACATCCTCGGCGCTCATGTGACGCTGCTCTGCAGAGTCAAGCATCTGTAGAATTTTGACTCGTGGCAGAGTCACCTTAAGTCCGGCCTTACGTAGTTCGCTATTTTCAACCATGGTTAGCTTTCTCGCGGAAGCCGCTTCGCAGCTTCTCTTAATACGGGTATGATCGGCGTTTACGTTGTCCCAGCCAAGATAGTGGAAGTCGCCCACCGATGCAAAACACCAAGCTCTTGCTAACCAGTTTCACCTTTGTGGGACTGCTCGCACTCGCCGGTTGTTCATTCCCCGGGGTTTACAAAATCGACATCCAACAGGGCAATGTCGTCACGCAGGACATGATAAACCAGTTACGCCCGGGAATGACCCGTCGGCAAGTGCGGTTTATCATGGGCAACGCCCTGCTGACTGATACATTCCACCCTGATCGCTGGGATTACCTGTATAGCCTGCAGCCCGGTGGCGGTGAACGCCAACAGGAACGCGTCAGCGTGTTCTTCAACCAAAACGACCAGCTCGTTAGCTTGTCAGGCGATTTCAAGCCTGGTGTAAGCCGCGACGAAGCCATTCTCGGCAAAACCGGCGGCACAAACGTGACCGAACCGGCAACTCAAGCCCCAGTCGAGAAGAGTGATGTACCAGCCAAACCTGGTTCGTTGCTTGACCAGATCCAGAAGGACGTAGACGGCGTTGAAGCCGTACCGGTTCCTACGCCACAGCCTCTGGATACCACCGAACAATAAGCGTTCGGCACAAAAAAGCCCGGCATGCCGGGCTTTTTGTTGTCTGCAATATAGCAATCAGAGCTGACTCAGTCGTTTGGCCTCTGCCGCTTTAGCCGCACGCTGGCGTCGAATCTCTTTAGGGTCAGCCAGCAACGGGCGATACATCTCGATCCGGTCACCCGCCTGCAATAGCCGAGTTTCAGGATCAGCCACCTGCTTGCCGAAAATCCCCACCGGACAACTCGCCAGGTCCAGCTCGGGGAACTCCCGCCCCATACCCGATGCCAATACCGCCGCGCGCACAGTCGTGCCTTGCGGCACAACCACGGTCAGCAGGCACTGGCGATCGACTGCGGCATAAACCACTTCAACCTCAATCACAGGCTCAGCCATACAATTGTTTGGCGCGCTGGCAGAATGCATCCACCAGCGTATTGGCCGCCTGATTGAACAAGGGGCCCAAGGTCGCTTTGACAATGGCACCGGCGTAATCAAACGTCATGTCCAGGCTGATCTTGCAAGCCTTCTCACCGAGTGGCTTGAACACCCATAGACCGTGCAGCTTGGTAAATGGCCCTTCTTCAAGGTTCATTTCAATGGATTGCCCCGGCACCAGCGTATTGCGCGTTACAAAGTGCTGGCTCAAGCCACCTTTGGCCACGCCCAGGCTGGCACGCATCAGCACCTCAGTGCTTTCCAGGATTTGGGCAGATGAGCACCACGGCAAAAATTCCGGGTAATGCGCAACATCATTCACCAGGTCATAAAGCGCCTGGGCTGGATAAGGCAACAAGGCGGAGCGTTGGATATGGGTAGTCATGTCAGCGTTACTTCCACAGCTGGGCGGCAAACACAATCAGAATGCCGAGTGGCGCCACATAGCGCATCAAAAAAAGAGTCAGGGCGAACAACATCGGGCTACGCATCGACAACTCGTCACGAACCGCACCGCGCCCCATGATCCAGCCTGCAAAGACCACAAAGCACAGGCCACCCAAAGGCAACATGATACGCGAGGTGAAGAAATCGACGACACCAAAGAAGTCCAGGCCACTAGCCGCACCCCACTGATAGAGATGAAAACCCGACTCTTCACTCACGAAAAATTTGGCCTGCTTCCAGATATTGAACGAAAACACCGTGCCCAGGCCAACAAACCAGCAGCTAAACGCCAGCCAGAACGTGACCCACAACCGTCGCACTTTGGTCCGTTCCACCAGATACGCCACCATCGGTTCAAGCAACGAAATGGCCGAACTCCAGGCCGCCACCGCTACCAGAACGAAAAACACCACGCCCATCAACTGGCCGAATGCCACATTGCCGAACGCAAATGGCAAGGTCACAAACATCAAACCCGGCCCTTCACTGGGGTTTAGCCCCGACGCAAAGACAATTGGAAACAATGCCAGCCCGGCGAGCAATGAGACAAAAGTGTCGATCAACGCCACGCCGACTACCGTTCCGGAGATCGATGCATTCTTGGGCATATACGCGCCGTAGATCATGATCGAACCCACGCCAACGCTCAGCGAAAAGAACGCATGGCCCATCGCTGCCAGCAAGCCGTCAAGCACGCGGTCGGGGTTAAAGTCGAACATGAAATGCACGCCTTCCATAAAGTGCCCGGTGGTCATGCTGTAACCCAGCAACACCAACAGCAGCACAAATAGAATGGGCATCATGATCCGCAGGCTGCGCTCAAGCCCTGCAACCACGCCCTTGGCAATCACATAAGCAGACAGCAACATAAATGCCGTGTGCCAAAACGTGAGGCGCCAGGGATTGGAAATCACACCCCCAAAGTACGCACCGACCTGATCGGCAGTCGCCCCCTGAAAATCGCCCTTGCCCATATTGATGATGTAATCCAGCGACCAACCGCCCACCACGCTATAGAAAGACAAAATCAGCAGCGCCGTGATCATCCCGGCAAAAGCTCCCCACGACCAACGCCCCGAATGCCCCGCCTCAACCGCCAACACCTTCAAGGCATTCGCCGGACTGAGCCGCGCACGCCGCCCGATCAGGGTTTCAGCCAGCATCACCGGCACACCGATCAGCGCGATACAGGCCAGAAACACCAACACAAAAGCGCCGCCGCCATAGACGCCAACCATGTAAGGGAATTTCCAGATACTGCCCAAACCCACGGCAGAACCGGTCGCAGCGAGAATAAAGACCCAACGGCTTGCCCAACTGCCGTGGACAGAAACCTTGTCTGTCGACATCGTTACTACGCCCAACCACTAAAAAAAGAGGGCGCATTGTCCGGGAATCAACCTAGGTGCTCAAGCACGCAGGTGCCCGTAGCCGACACGCTCGCAACTGCCTATAATGCCGCCCCTATGGCTAAACAGAAGAAACACCCTACAGGGACCATCGCGCAGAATAAAAAAGCGCGACACGATTACTTCATCGAACATCGGTTCGAGGCTGGTCTGGTCCTGGCCGGCTGGGAAGTAAAAAGTCTGCGTGCAGGCAAGGCACAGCTGGTCGACAGCTACGTGCTGCTCAAGGATGGTGAAGCATGGTTGCTCGGCAGCCATATTGCGCCTCTGACGACTGCCAGCACCCACGTTATTGCCGACCCTACGCGCACCCGCAAGCTGCTGCTTAACCAGCGCGAGCTGGAAAAGCTGTTTTCAGCGGTGCAGCAGAAGGGTTACGCCTGCGTGTGCCTCTCGATTTACTGGAGCAAGCACTTGATCAAGTGCGAAATTGCCCTCGGTAAAGGGAAGAAGGAATACGACAAGCGTCATACCGAGCGCGAGCGCGATTCCGATCGAGAGCTGCAGCGAGCGGTGCGCAACAAGGGCAAGGAAGACTAGACCAAGCCCGATGGTCTTGTAGCCGCTGCCGCAGGCCGCGATCGGCCGCGCAGCAGCCGCAATTTGCGATGCCCGAAAACCTCTTCGAGGTTTATCGCAGCCTGCGGCAGCGGCTACAAAAAATAATCACAACCCATTGCGCCGCTCAGCCCGTGCCACGCGCTGCACCTCTTGGCGCACCTCTTCCAGCACTTCCTGCACATACACCAGATGTCGGCTCGCCACTTCGCGAGCATCCTCCGCCCGCCCCTCAATAATCGCCAGATACAACTCGCGATGCTGACTGATCAGCATGTCGCGCGTTTCGCTGCGCTGCTTGTACATGCCACCGATATTGGTCACCACGTTGCGCTTGAGCAGGTCGAATAACCCGCGAATCGTGTGCAACAACACGGCGTTATGACTCGCTTCAGCGATAGCCAAGTGGAAGTTCGCATCCGCCTCCCCCTCTTCGGCGCGACTGACCTCATCAACCCGCGCATAGCAATCCTGTAGCCGCTCAAAGGCTAGCCGCAGCCGCTCGCGATCCATCTCGGTGGCCCGCGATGCCGCGTAAAAAGCGCACGAGGCCTCAAGGGTGTGACGAAACTCAAGCAAGTCGCGCTGTGCCTCGGGGTTGCTTTCGAGCAACTGCAGCAAGGGGTCACTGAACGTCGAACCCAGCGATGCCGCCACGTAATTGCCTCCGCCCTGGCGACTGACCAGCAAGCCCTTGGCCGACAATTTCTGGATCGCCTCACGCAACGACGGGCGTGATACACCAAACTGCTCGGCCAGTGCACGCTCCGCGGGCAAGCGCTCACCCGACTTCAACGTGCCCTCAAGGATCATCCCTTCAAGTTGCTCGACAATGTCGTCCGACAAACGGCGCTGACGGATCTGATCAAACCCCATAACTGCTCTCCACCCTCCCGACCACGCGCCGGGGGCCGCTATTCTCGCCGATTGGCGCAACTCATACACCCATCAGAAACACCGCTTGAAACCCCATCAGATGCTCCGACAACGAACACCTCGACGAAAGATTTAGAGGCGGCAAATTGACACATGCCACATAAGGCTTTTAACCTAGCCAACAGCGATTGTAAATTGGTAATACCAATTTACCAAGAGCAATCGACAGCATCGACCAATAACAATTAGGGGCCACCCCATATGCAAACCTGGCAACAGCTCTACAGTCCGCTCGGCAGCCTCGGCCTGTCCGCTCTCGCGGCCGTAATCCCAATCGTATTCTTCTTCCTGGCCTTGGCCGTGTTCCGCCTCAAAGGTCACGTCGCTGGCAGCATTACCCTTGGACTGTCGATTCTGGTAGCCATCTTTGCCTTCCAGATGCCTGTCGACATGGCCTTCGCAGCAGCGGGCTACGGCTTTGCCTACGGCCTGTGGCCGATTGCCTGGATCATCGTTGCCGCGGTGTTCCTCTACAAACTGACCGTCAAGAGCGGCCAGTTCGAAATCATCCGCAGCTCGGTACTGTCGATCACCGACGACCAGCGCCTGCAAGTACTGCTGATCGGCTTCTGCTTCGGTGCATTCCTTGAAGGTGCAGCCGGTTTCGGTGCACCGGTAGCGATTACTGCCGCGTTGCTCGTAGGCCTGGGTTTCAACCCACTCTACGCGGCAGGCCTGTGCCTGATCGCCAACACCGCCCCGGTTGCATTCGGCGCACTCGGCATCCCGATCATCGTGGCCGGCCAAGTGACCGGTATCGACTCATTCAAGATCGGCGCCATGGCGGGCCGCCAGTTGCCCCTGCTGTCGCTGTTCGTACCGTTCTGGCTGGTGTTCATGATGGACGGCCTGCGCGGCGTTCGCGAAACCTGGCCTGCGGCACTGGTCGCTGGGCTGAGCTTCGCCATCACTCAGTACTTCACCTCGAACTACATTGGCCCGGAGCTGCCAGACATCACCTCGGCGCTGGCCAGCCTGATCAGCCTGACTCTGTTCCTTAAAGTCTGGCAGCCAAAACGTACCGCTGGTGCGCAGATCGCAGGTGTTACCTCTGACGTAATCGTCACCGCAAGCGCAGGTGGTTTCGGCAAGCCGACCAACCTGATGGCGTCGCCTTACAGCCTGCTGCAGATCTTGAAAGCCTGGTCACCGTTCCTGATCCTGACCGTACTGGTCACCATCTGGACCCTCAAACCGTTCAAGGCCATGTTCTCCGCCAGTGGCTCGATGTACGGCTGGGTATTCAACTTCGCGATCCCGCACCTGGATCAACTGGTGATCAAGACTGCACCGATCGTCAATGCCCCGACCGCCATTGCTGCCGTATTCAAGCTTGATCCGATTTCGGCCACCGGCACCGCGATTTTCTTCTCCGCGCTGATTTCGATGCTGATCCTGAAAATCAACATCAAAACTGGTCTGACCACTTTAAAAGATACCTTTTTCGAACTGCGCTGGCCGATCCTGTCCATCGGTATGGTGCTGGCGTTCGCCTTCGTCACCAACTACTCGGGCATGTCTTCCACCATGGCTCTGGTACTGGCAGGCACAGGCGCAGCATTCCCGTTCTTCTCGCCGTTCCTCGGCTGGCTGGGCGTGTTCCTGACCGGTTCCGACACCTCTTCCAACGCCCTGTTCAGCTCGCTGCAAGCCACCACGGCACACCAAATTGGCGTCAGCGACGTACTCATGGTGGCGGCCAACACCAGCGGCGGCGTGACCGGCAAAATGATTTCACCACAATCGATCGCCGTGGCCTGTGCGGCAACCGGTCTGGTGGGTAAAGAATCCGACTTGTTCCGCTTCACCCTCAAGCACAGCCTGTTCTTCGCCACCATCGTCGGCCTGATCACACTGGCTCAGGCGTACTGGTTCACTGGCATGCTGGTGCACTAATACGCGCTATGGTTACAGCACATTAATGGCGCCGGGGTACTACCCCGGCGTCAATAATTCACTACCCGGTCCACCTCGGTGGACACATAACCGGGACCACCCGGAGACGCCTGATGAGCGAGCTTTTCTATAATGCCGTGCCAAATGCGACCCGCGTCGCCCCGCCCCTCCCGACTCCCCGCCAGTACCCTGCGCACAAGCCGCGCAAGGTCTACCTGTTCGGCACCTGCGTAGTCGACCTGTTCTTCCCCGAAGCAGGGATGGACGCTATTCACCTGATCGAGCGCGAAGGCATCGACGTCGATTACCCGCAAGGTCAAAGCTGCTGCGGACAACCGGCCTACACCTCGGGTTACACCGATCAGGCGCGAGAAGTCGCACGTTCACAGCTTGCCCTGTTTGCTGAAGACTACCCGGTGGTCGTACCGTCCGGCTCCTGCGCCGGCATGCTGCGCGAACACTACGAAGACCTGTTCAAGGACGAGCCCGAGAGCCTGAAAAAGGCCCACGCCTTGGCCGAGCGCACCTTCGAGCTGACCGAGTTTTTGCTGTTTGTATGCAAGGTCCAATTCAAGGACCACGGCGCCCCGGTCAAGGTCGCATTGCACACCTCATGCTCCGCACGCCGCGAAATGAATACCCACCTGCACGGCCGCGAAATGCTCGCGCAACTGAGCAATGTGGTACGCATCGACCACAGCCACGAAAGTGAATGCTGCGGTTTTGGTGGGACATTCAGCGTCCGTATGCCGGACATTTCCGGCGCAATGGTCGCGGACAAAACCCGTTCGCTGATTGATACCGGCGCGCACCAAGTACTCACCGCCGACTGCGGCTGCCTGATGAACATCAACGGCTCGCTGGAAAAGCAGAAACAAGCTCTACGCGGCCAGCATCTGGCCAGTTTTCTGTGGCAGCGCACCGGAGGTGAACAATGAACGCAAGCACGCTGATCCCTACCGTCACCGTGGAAGAAGACTTCCGCGAGCGCGCCCACGAAGCCCTGGGTGATGTGCAACTGCGAAACAACTTCCGCAGCGCCATGGATTCGCTAATGACCAAACGCGCCGTGGCCTTCAGCGACGCCCATGAGCGCGAACACTTGCGCGCCCTCGGCAACGCGATCCGCGCCCGCGCACTGTCCAAACTGCCCGACCTGCTGGAACGACTGGAAGCCAACCTGACCCGCAACGGCGTGCAGGTGCACTGGGCTGAAACCGTCGACGAAGCCAACGAAATCGTTATATCCATTGCTCGCCACCGCGCCGCCAAACAGGTGATCAAAGGCAAGTCGATGGTCAGTGAAGAGATGGAGATGAACCACGTGCTTGGCGCCCAGGGCATTGAATGCCTTGAGTCCGACATGGGCGAGTACATCGTTCAGCTCGACAATGAAAAACCGTCCCACATCATCATGCCCGCGATCCACAAGAACGCAGGGCAAGTTGCCGACCTGTTTCACGAAAAACTCGGCGTTGAATACACCAAGGACGTCGACCAACTGATCCAGATCGGCCGTCGCGTATTGCGACAAAAATTCTTTGAAGCCGATATCGGCGTCTCCGGGGTCAACTTCGCCGTTGCCGAAACCGGCACCCTGTTGCTGGTAGAAAACGAAGGCAACGGCCGTATGTCGACCACCGTGCCGCCTGTGCATATTGCCGTCACCGGCATCGAGAAAGTCGTCGAAAACCTGCGTGACGTTGTACCGCTGGTGTCGTTGCTGACCCGCTCGGCCCTTGGTCAGCCAATTACCACCTACGTCAACATGATCTCCGGCCCACGCAAGCCCGGCGAGCTGGACGGCCCTGAAGAAGTGCATCTGGTGTTGCTCGATAACGGCCGCAGCCAGGCATTTGCCGACAGCGAACTGCGCCAGACTCTGAACTGCATTCGCTGCGGTGCCTGCATGAACCACTGTCCGGTTTACACCCGCATTGGCGGTCACGCCTACGGCGAGGTGTATCCGGGTCCGATTGGCGCAATCATCACACCGCACATGGTCGGTCTGGCCAAAGTCCCGGACCACCCGAGCGCCTCGTCACTGTGCGGCGCCTGTGGCGAAGTGTGCCCGGTAAAAATTCCGATCCCGGCCCTGCTGCGGCGCTTGCGCGAAGAGAACGTCAAAGCCCCCGGCACCTCGCCCCGCATCATGCGCGGTCAGGGCAGCAAGTACTCACGCAAGGAACGCCTGATCTGGAACATGTGGGCCAAGCTCAACAGCTCCCCTGCCCTATACCGCGTTTTCCTCAAGGCCGCGACCCGCCTGCGCGGGCTCACGCCGAACAATGTCGGCCCGTGGACACAAAACCACAGCGCCCCCAAACCCGCTGCCCGTTCGCTGCACGATATGGCCCGCGAGCATTTGGCGAAAAAGTCGGGAGACCAGTAATGAGCGCTAAGCAAAACATCCTCAACAAACTGCGCAAAAGCCTTACTGGCACCACGCCCGTGCCTGACAACTTCGATGAAGTGCTGGTGACAGAGCCATGGACCTACGCCCCGGAGCAACGCATCCCGCAACTGCGTAAGTTGATGGAAGCCGTACACACCGAAATCCACCTCAGCACCGAGCAAGACTGGCCCGCGCTGCTGGCGCAATTGGTCACCGACCGTCAACTGCCAAGCCTGCTGATCGCGCCAACTACACCCCACGGGCAAAAAGTGACCGACCACTGGGCACAAAACCCTGCGCTACCAGCACTCAAGGCCTACGACCGCCCGGTAGAAGAATGGAAAACCGAGCTGTTCAACGACACCCCGGCCAGCCTGACCACCACCTTGGGCGCGATTGCTGCCACCGGTAGCCTGATCATGTGGCCGACACCGGAAGAGCCACGCCTCATGAGCCTGGTACCACCGGTGCATTTCGCCCTGCTCAAGGCCAGCGAAATCCGCGATAACTTCTATCAAGTACAGCGTGAGATGAACTGGGCGGCGGGTATGCCGACCAACGCATTGCTGGTGTCCGGCCCGTCGAAAACCGCCGATATCGAACAAATCCTCGCCTACGGCGCCCACGGTCCGAAAGACCTGATCGTGCTGATTCTGGAGGACGCATGAGTCTGCCCGCCGCCTTTGTGCAAGATGCCCAACGGCTGATCCCGCAAGACCGTCGCTTCAGCGACCCGCTATCAACCCTGGCCTTTGGCACTGACGCGAGCTTTTATCGGCTGATTCCCAAGCTGGTGATTCGCGTTGAGTCCGAAGACGAAGTGGTCGAACTGCTGCGCCTGGCCCGTCGCGATCAAGTGTCGGTGACCTTCCGCGCAGCGGGCACCAGTCTGTCTGGCCAAGCCATCAGCGACTCGGTACTGATCGTACTGGGTGATAACTGGAATGCTAAGGAAATACGCGGCCAGGGCATGCAGATCCGCCTGCAACCCGGCGTAATCGGCGCTCAGGCCAACGCTTGGCTGGCCCCGTACGGACGCAAGATCGGCCCCGACCCGGCATCGATCAACGCCTGCAAAATTGGCGGCATTGTCGCCAATAACGCCAGCGGCATGTGCTGCGGCACCGCGCAAAACACTTACCACACCTTGGCAGGCCTACGCGTAGTGCTGGCCGATGGCACCCGGGTCGACACCGAAGACGCAGCCAATATTGCTGCCTTTCGTCAAAGCCACGGCACATTACTCGAACAACTGGCGACATTGGCCCGCGAGACCCGCGCCAATACCGAATTGGCTGCCCGAATTCGCCACAAATACCGACTGAAAAACACTACCGGCCTGTCGCTTAACGCCTTGGTGGATTTCGACGACCCGCTGGATATCCTCAGCCACTTGCTGGTGGGCAGCGAAGGTATTTTGGGCTTTATCAGCGCAGTAACCTACGACACCGTGATCGACCATCCGAACAAAGCCTCGGCGCTGATCGTGTTCCCGGATGTTGAAACCTGCTGTAACGCCGTAACCGTGCTCAAAAGCCAGCCTGTTTCCGCTGTAGAACTGCTGGACCGCCGCAGCCTGCGCTCGGTACAGGACAAACCCGGCATGCCAGCTTTCGTACAACAACTGTCGGCCAATGCCTGCGCTCTGCTGATCGAATCTCGCGCCGCGTCCCAAACCTTGCTGCACGAGCAACTGGCGCAAATCATGGCCTCGCTGTCGGCTTTTGCGGTCGAGAAACAAATCGATTTCACCGAAGACCCAAAAGAAAACGCCAAGCTGTGGGCGATCCGTAAAGACACCTTCCCCGCCGTTGGCGCGGTACGCAAAACCGGCACCACGGTGATCATCGAAGACGTGACGTTCCCGGTCGAACAACTGGCCATCGGCGTCAACCGCCTGATCGAGCTGTTTGACAAGCACCACTACGACGAGGCGATCCTGTTCGGCCACGCGCTGGAGGGCAACCTGCACTTCGTCTTCACCCAGGGCTTCAACAACCCCGAAGAAGTTGCGCGCTACCAAGCCTTTATGGATGACGTCGCACAACTGGTGGCCGTGGAGTTCGGCGGCTCGCTCAAGGCCGAACACGGCACCGGGCGCAATATGGCGCCCTTTGTCGAACTGGAATGGGGCAGCGACGCCTACCAACTGATGTGGACACTCAAACGTTTGCTCGACCCACAGGGCATTCTCAACCCCGACGTGGTACTCAGCGAAGACCCGCATATCCACCTCAAACACCTGAAACCGATGCCAGCCGCTGACGAGATTGTGGATAAGTGCATCGAGTGCGGCTTCTGCGAACCCGTGTGCCCGTCCAAAGGGCTGACCCTCAGCCCGCGCCAGCGGATTGTGATCTGGCGCGATATTCAGGCCAAAAAAAGCGCCGCTATCGACACCACTGAACTGGAAAAAGCCTACGCCTATCAAGGCATCGATACCTGCGCGGCAACCGGCTTGTGCGCGCAACGCTGCCCGGTTGGCATCAATACCGGCGAACTGGTGAAAAAACTGCGTGCCCGCAGCGCTCACAGCGTGAAAACCGCCGACTGGCTGGGCAATCATTTTGCAACCACGCTGCAAGGTGCACGCTTCACCCTGCATGTGGCCAATGGCGCGCGCATGCTACTGGGCGCGCCGCGCATGGCAAAAATCTCGTCTGCACTGACCAGAGCCAGCAAGGGCCGCGTCCCGCTGTGGACAAACGCCATGCCCCAGCCGGAGCGGGCGATTCGCTTCACCGCACCCCTCACGGATGCCCGACCACGGGTGGTCTATCTGGCGGCCTGCGTATCGCGGGTCATGGGCCCTGCGGCAGGTGACCAAGAACAAATGTCACTGCTGGATAAAACCCGCGGGCTGCTGGAAAAAGCCGGTTATCAGGTCGTGTTCCCCGACAATATGGACAGCCTGTGCTGCGGCCAGCCGTTTGCCTCCAAGGGCTACAGCGAACAGGCCGAACACAAGCGCCAGGAACTGATCAGCGCATTGCTGCATGCCAGCCGTGGCGGGCTTGACCCGATCTACTGCGACACCAGCCCGTGTACCTTGCGCCTGGTGCAGGACCTGGGCGAAAGCCGCCTCGACCTGTACGACCCGGTACGGTTCATCCGCACCCACCTTGTGGATAAGTTGAAATTCACCCCACAAACCGCGCCGATAGCCGTGCATGTCACCTGCAGCACCCAGCACTTGGGCGAAAGCCAGGCGCTGATCGATATCGCCCGCCTGTGCAGCACCGAAGTCGTCATCCCGGAAGGCATTCACTGCTGCGGTTTTGCAGGCGACAAAGGCTTTACCACCCCCGAGCTGAATGCCCACTCGCTGCGCACCTTGAAAGACGCGGTCCAGCATTGCAGCGAAGGAATATCGACCAGCCGAACGTGTGAAATTGGCCTGAGCCAACATGGCGGGATTGACTACCACGGCCTGGTGTATCTGGTGGATCGGGTGACAACCTCCAGTACGCTATAACTCTGTAGCCGCTGCCGAGAGGGAGCGAGGCAGCGGCTACAAAATCCGGCCTGACCTCACCAAAAGTGATCAGCATCAATCCCTGTGTTCGAGCGCAAAAAAAACCTGAAATTAATAGCCTGCCACAAGCAAAACTCCTGAGCATGGCTATAGTCAATTGGCTTAAGGCCCCAATGTTTGGGGCATAAAACCGAGCCTGGAGCCACCGGGCCTATCATGAGCACAAGGAGTTTTCCCCATGAAGCGTACCGCTCTTGCTGGTTTGTTTATTTCCGCTGTGATGTTGGCCTCACCGGTGTTTGCGGCAGAAGACCTTTGCCAAATCAACCTGCAGAAAATCAAGGACGCTGTGGTCAGCTCCGGAGAAATGAGCTCAGATTTACAAGACAGCATCGATAGCCGAGTCGCTGATGCCAAGGCCGAGCAAGCCAAAGGCACGAAAGAAGGCCTCGATAACTGCATTTCACTGACGACCCAGACGCTTCAGGATATTGCCGATAACAACAAAGGTGGTGAGTAGCCCCTTTAGGTTGGCCTTCTGCGCCAGAAAGGCGTAGACTCCGCAAGCTTGCTGGTTACACACAGCAAGCATCGGGGCCGTTTAGGATTCGACGCCGGTTGCGAAACTCTAGGTGCATGCCGAGTTGGTAACAGAACTCGTAAATCCACTGTTGCAACTACTTATAGTTGCCAATGACGAAACCTACGAGGGTCAAGCTCTCGCAGCGTAAGCTGCCTTAGCCATCCTCCTGGTACCTTCGGGTCCAGCAATCACTAGGGGATGCCTGTAAACCTGAAGTGATTGTCATATAGAACAGGATCGCCGTGCAGTACGTTGTGGACGAATCGGCTAAAACTTACACAACTCGCCCAAAGCACCCTGCCCTTCGGGTCGCTGAGGGTTAACTTAATAGATACGGCTAAGCATGTAGTACCGACAGCGGAGTACTGGCGGACGGGGGTTCAAATCCCCCCGGCTCCACCAAATAGCTGTCCAGACCTGTCTCAGACAGTCTGCGAAACACCCAAGAAGCCCGCCCCGTGCGGGCTTTCTTGTTTCTGGCTATCCATCCCTGTCTCCCCCTATACCTTCCCGCCGTGTATCCCCCTGTGTATCCTTGTTCTAATTTTGAACCAAAGGGATACACACCAATGAAGCGTGCCGATATCAAGCGCCGCCCTTTGTCTGATACCACGTTGCTTGGCCTGGAACCTGACACCAAGGAGTACCGAGAACACGATGGTAGTGGCCTGTACTTTCGCGTGAAGCCTGACGGCCAAAAGTCTTGGCAATTACGCTACAAGACCCCGGCGGGCAAATGGAGTTGGCTGGGGCTCGGGGGTTATCCAGAGGTAGGCGGTTCACTTGCCAGAAAAAAGGCAGCCGAGCTTCGAAGTGACGCCTCTGAAGGCAAAAACCCGATAGCGACCAAGAAGGCCCGCAAGGCTGCCGACCTTGAAGCCGCGAACAACACCTTTGAGGCTTTAGCCCAAGAATGGTTTGTTGCACGCCGCAAAAGCTGGGAGGACGCAACAGCTACCCGGGTGATCGGAGCCCTGGAGCTTCATGTGTTCCCTGTTTTCGGCAAACGCATCTACACGGAAATCCTCCCTCTTGAGTGGATGGAGTTTCTGCGCGGTATGGAGCAAAAAGGCATCCTGGAACAGATGAGCCGGGTACGTGGCTTTTGCAAAGAGATCTATGATCTGGCCCGCGTTACTGGCAGGGCTGTGCATAACCCACTCGAAGGTCTGCACAAATTTCTACAGACCCGTGCGGCTGAAAACTATGCACACGTCTCAACCCAAGAGCTGCCTACCCTACTGCGAGCCATATCGTCATATCCCCACGCCAAAGATGTTCGTTTAGGTCTACGCCTTCTTTCCCTTATGGCGGCGCGCCCCTCAGAGCTACGAGAAGCCACTTGGTCTGAGTTCAACTTCGACAAGAAGCTTTGGACCATCCCTGCCGAGCGCATGAAAAAACGTCGGGAGCACTTGGTCCCGCTGTCACGCCAAGCCATCGAAGCCCTGAAAGAACTTCATACGCTGAGCGGGGCATACCCTCTGCTTTTCCCCGGGCGGAATGACCGAACCAAGCCCCGCAGCAATACCGTGTTTCTGATGGCTTTACGCCGTCTCGGTTATGAAGGCAGGCAGACGGGTCATGGGTTTCGTCACATCGCCAGTACCACACTCAACGAGCACGGCTTTGATGAGAACCATGTCGAGGCGCAGCTATCGCATGTTAAAGAAGGCGTTGCAGGCGTTTATAACAAGGCGATTTATCTGAAGCAGCGCACATCAATGATGCAGTGGTACGCCGATTATCTGGATGGACTTGAGCTGGGCAATGTGGTGCAGGGTAACTTTGGTAAGGTAATCTAACCCTGCCAACTCATACCCCCTCTCAAAAGCCGTGTTACGCGTGTTACTCGTGTAACAAAATCAATCAAGCCATTGAAAATAAAGGACTATTTAGCCGTTACACTCAGCGCACACACCAGATCTACAACGTGTAACGCACTCAAATAGTGTAACGCTCGAAACGCATTTACTGACCTGCAGGTAGCTGCTCGCCAAGGTTTCGCTGGACTTGTGCTCGGGGCTAGGGGCTAGGGGCTAGGGGTAGATGCTAGTCGTTCGAAAAACGGAGACTCATTTGAATTTAATTGATGGCATTGATCTCACGGCAGGCGTACAACCCACAGCCAAGTTGATCGAGTACCTATCTGTCCTGCCCCTCTATGCCCATTGCGGAGAGCAGATACAGGACGCGTGCCGAATACTCGATCAATGCACCTCTCGACTCGTGGTAAGCGACGCAACCGATGATTTGAAGTTGCTTTGTATCGAGACGATCAGAAACGAAGAATCAATTTTCCAGTTTGCATCGACTCCACCCGTAACACGCCTGGCTGATTGCATTCGTAACTTCACTTGCTGCGAGTCAGCATCAGATGTGGAAGCTTATGCTGCCTACGCAATCGCTTGTGCGATCAAAGCAATTGAATCACTCAACGACTGGATGCAAACGACCGCAGAGGGCGCCGTATCTACGAATTGGAGAATTCTTGAGCTGCCGTGGGAGGAGTTCGAAACCGCCGTTGTGGCAGGAGTGAGCCCTTACGAACGCATTGAGGCACTGGACAACTATGTCGCACACCTAGAGGTCATCACATCTCTGCTTTCGGTTTACGACAATGACATAACCGAGCTCGCAACCGCAGCCATGAAAAGCGCAACAAAACGGAAGGGCGGCATTCTGAGCGGCATGGACCGTAAAGAAGAAATCTCAGTCCGCGACGCGGCCATTGTGCAACATGCACGCGACCTTCTAGATAAAGGGTTACCGCGCCGAAACGTGGTTACCCAGGTTCATCGCTGGCTGGAGAATCAAGTGGCTCTTCCATCGCAGCAAAGACCAAACTGGCTCCCACCCGAAATTGAGAAAGCACTGTCTCGCAGACAGGTGGATGCGATCCTTGATCGTTATGAAGTCGTATAACCCGAAATTTCAATGTGGAAGTGAACTGCTCACACCATCTGAATCTCTAGAACATTGCTCTCGCCAGTCCAAATCAAGCGAGAGCAGTGCCTATGAACATCAATGTAACCACCCTTCCCAGCAAAACTACGACACATACCCCCATCCTTTTTGATCCTGCCTCAACGCTGATTCGAATGCGCGAAGTCGAAACCATCGTCGGCATGAAGCGATCCACCATCTACAAACTGATGCAACGCTCTGATTGCGGCTTCCCTCAGCCGGTGAAGCTCAGTACGAGCACCGCACGTGGTGCGCCAGTTGCTTGGGTTCTTGCTGAAGTTCAAGCCTGGGCACGCAGCCGTATCGAAGCTCGCGATCAGGTGGCCGCATGACGCCTGTATTCCTGCCGCACACCACCCTCGACGCCGTGGGCGTTCTTGAGAGCGCCTTGCCTAAGGTCGCAATAGGTCGGGATCGCTTACGCGCTCTGCGTGATCGGGCAATTGAAGAAGGTGCACATGTGCTGCTCTTGGCCTGGCCATCGTTGGATTGGGTGATGCTGGCTGTCGAGGTGCCACCGGGGGTGCTGATCAAGGATGCACAACAGCTCATTCCCAACTTGCTAGCAAACCCCGTAGCCCTAGAGCACATGCGCTCAGAGTCTCGCAAAGGTCAGCATCTGAGCTGGTTGTCTCTGACACGCCACACAGCCATTAAGCCCTAACGAAAACGCCCCCGGCTGCAACCGGAGGCGTTAGAGGTGTGTTCGTATGCCTTTTAAATTTATGCCGCTTCAAAAAAAATCGCAAGACATCTGCACGGTTGCACTTTTGAAATCAGGACGGTACTCTTTTGCCGTCGCTGCAAAATCAGCGACCGGGTTTTGCAGCCCGAACATCGTTAGGCGCATAAGCGCCACCGTTCCGAAAGCTGGCGCTTTTTTCATGCCTGCAACTTCGTTTTATGGTGGCTGTGCGTGGGGCGCTTTCGAGCGCGCCGGGTGCCTAACGTCCCGGTCTGCAAACCTGCGCACAGCCGCCACCCAATCTTGTTTTGCAGCAAGTAGTGGCGGTTCCTCAACGTTAGGAGCCTCACCGCATGAATCATGCCCTCAATCCGTCCAAAAATCGTGCCGCTGCTCATCGAGCAATGGCTCTCGCCGCTTTACACGCAAACTCCAGCCTTCGAACCCGACTATCCCGCTACAACAAACACATGAGCAAAGCCCGCGCCTTGGAAACAATCGGGGGTGCTCAATGACTTCGACTGAATTGGTTGAGCTTTACATTCACCGAGCCTCCCGCATCTTTGATGCGCCCATGGGCGATACGTTACACACCACAACCACCTACTACGTACTACCCGAGGCTTGGCGCTCTGAAGTGTTCAAAGGCATGAATATCAATGCCGTGAACAAGGAGCTGCTGCGTCGCGGCGTCCTAGAGCCAGGTAAGGATGGAAAAGCGTCGACTGCTGTTCGCCTACCAGGGCTAGGTCTGCAACGCTGCTACGTCGTTGTTGCTGTTCCAAACCAAGGTGAACGTGACGCGCTAGTCGCATAAGACGCTACCCACATTGACGAGGTAGCGCCGGCTAATTGTCGGCCTAGCCAGCCAGACAAAAATAACCGAACTCATTTTAGGAACTGACTATGAAAGACTTGAAACAACAACATGCAGCTCTCACCGCCGAAAGTATTGCTATTGAAAATAGCCTTCCACAGCTGGAAGCTGCTTGGAGGAATGCCCCGAGCAATTTCAACCAATATGGCAATGAGATAGGAACTCCTGAAGGAAGAGCAGCTATGGATAGGTCGTCGGAAGCGAACGCACGCTTGCGCGCCATCCCTGGCGAGCTGAAGTTACTTGAAAGCAAAATGGCGCATCTGGAGCGCCTGTCAAAAGTTGATCAAACCAAAAGTGAATCGCTCAAGGCCATGTCCGAAGCTGCCGCCGAGGTCAAAGGATTGGAGCGTACTCAAGCGAACCTGAGTGCACGTCTTCAAACCATACAATCTGAAGCTAAGCAGGCTTTGGAAAAAGCACAGCAAGACGAGCGAGATGCAGCAAGTCGCTATGCTCGTAGCCTTGCCAGCGGTGATAGCAAAGCTGAAAAAGCAGCTACCCACGACATCCTGATAGCGGCCAAACAGCTTGCGATAACGGATGAGAACGTAAGGAGACAAGAACTCATTATTAGCGCTCTGCAGTCTGAGCTCGCCACCATCGAGACTCAAATGTTTAATGCCCGTCAGCTCGAAAATGAAGCTAAGAGAAATGCTTTGAGCGCAATTGCATTGGCATTAGATGAAGAGTGGAATGAAGCTGCCAAGCAGCTAGCCTCTGTGGGAGCCAAAGTCATGGCCGTTTGTTATCAGCAGGGTGGGATGGGGGATTCTCTTTCTGGCCTGGAAGTCCCACGGTTCGGCCCATTCCTTTCGAGGCTGAACCGATCCGATCTATCGGCTGCTGCTCGTGAGATTTCCTTAAAGGATCTACTTACAGCTTAATCACTTTAAGTAGCCCGCGCGTGCGGGCTGCTTTCTTCATTAGCCAGTGTACCTCCTAAACCAAAACTGCTATCAAGTTTAAAAGCTCATCCTCATGAATTATAAAGCTAGTAAAGGATTTCATCAGGATCGGATGATTCTATAGTCTCTGTTATAACGGTGCTAAAATTCTTCGAGCCTATAAAAAACATAGAAGCCAGCTCATCATCGTCTGTTGACTCAAGCGTCTTTGTTATTATAGTAGCACCAAAAAAAACCTCATCACTATCATCCGACTCAAGCGTTCTAGTGACCAAAGTCGAATCAGCGCATATCTCATCAGGGTCACTCGACTCAACTACGTTAGTCATCAAAGTACTATCAGCCATCTGCTTGAAAATACATGCTGACGAAATCACCACCGACTCACTATAATTCAATACATATGGTTTCATTTCACCCTTCCTTTTTTATCTTAATAACAATTCTATCTTTAAAACCTGAAGAACTTGAAAGGCGGAGCTCTGACACCTTAGAGCTTCCAACAACTAGTTTAATCATCCCTACCACACCAGAATAAATTTCCGCATCAGCAGAATTACTACTCAATACAATATACTGATCCGCAGAGCGAGTATCGGAGCTATTAACAATATCGAAAAGCCTACTCAGCTCCTCTTTATCCAGAACTCCGTCGCCATTAAGAATTTGAAGTTCCAAATCAGACTCATATTGCAATCCACCTTTAAGTCCCGAATCAGCACCTGAGAAAAACACAAAAAGCCACAGCACCACAATCAACAAAAACGCAACAACAACGTTCAACTCAATATTTTTTATCTTAGAAGCAAGAACCAAATTTTCAGACTTAGACGCAAACCAATTAATGTATGCATGCTTAGCTTGAGAAAGAGTTGTTGAACCATTCAGAGCCCTTATATCGTGGAATCTAGCCCTTACGCCACCAGAAACCTGCAGAAATGAAAATGTAAAAACCCCTGCAGTTAGCAAAAACAAAGCACCAATAGAAATAAATACAACAGAGAAATCTTTTTGCCAACCATCAAGCTTCCAAAGCTCGTTAAACACATACGCGTAGAAACCCGCCAGTACAAAATATGCAGAAGCGTGGGACGAAACCTTAGCCAGCATAGACGATTTAACTGAGCAAGCATTATTGTAGGCTTCTTTAAGAAATTCATACTGGACTTTCAGATCGTCTTCAGAGCGATTCGTAATCTGCATATCTGAGGAATAGCTACCGGCTTTTTGGTCCACTAGCTGAAGCGATGGATAGGGCATTACCGAACCAAAACTCAAAACAAAATATGGTGAAAACCTCCCATCACAATAAGTCAAAAAATAAAATTTATACAACCCTATCGACAATGCTAGAAATGAAAATCTCACCTTGAAATTTGCAACATATGCCCCATAACTACTATCACAAGAAACATGAAACAAAGGAGACCAATTTAGAAGCCTACAAAGCAACGCTAGACACGCAGCAAAATATCTACTCACTTAAGTACCCCACGATCTCTCTTGATATCCTCACGCCAACTTCTCTCTCCAACCATGCCCATTGCCCATTGGCATTCATCTCAAGAAAATAGTACTCACCACCACTAACTATAAAATCAAAACAACCAAATGACATATCAAGCTTCTTCATAAACAACACACACTTACTATAAATCACACTTGGAAGCTGCACTTCCTCATAGCTCACTTTGTTATTACTCTTCCTCCAATCAACTTTATTTTCAGATATGATTTTTACTGTAAACGCCACTCCATTAACAAAAGTCGATCGGACCTCATAGTCTTTATTAATGTACTCCTGAAAATAGGCCGGAGAATATTTTAACTTCTCTGTCGACACCAACTCATCAAGCATATTAGTTTGCACAAATTCCTTTACCCCCTCACTGACTACAACCCCAACAGCGACAGGCTTCACTATTTTATCCCCATGACCTAAGTTCAATATATTAGAGGAGCAGTTAGTAATCGAGGATAGCGGTAGCTTAAAGCCAGTTTCTTTAGCGAGAATCAATTGTACCGCTTTATTATTTGCTCTTCTCATTATTGACGGGCGTGTAAGACAGCGGCCTTCAAAAGACTCAGCTATACCCTCCACTAGTGAATAAGCTTCTTTATGAACAAAAGAATGATATTTTTCCTCAAAAACCTCACTCAGGTCTTCAACCATCGGCTTGCGATAGTAAATTGAACGGCAAGTACTAGAGTCTATTGCCCCTTCGTCTGACTCAATTCGAAAACCACCCCCATTAAGTTCTATAGCGTATGTTGAAAACTTATCAAAATCCAACCTAAAAAACGACACACCTCGATACAAGATCGTTAAATAATCACAAGTCAAGTCATGGCTAGACGTCACCATTAATATTTTATTCTTCATCACCCCACCTAGCCCTGGCTTTCATAATTCCTAGCCTGAAAACTTATATTAAATAACACTATAAGCAAATCCAAACCGCAAAAAAGCCTCTGGCACGAGGCCTCTACTCAAAACGTAACGCATTTTGATCAAGCCATTGAAAACGGCGATCCAATTCAATAGTGGGTTCTGCTTTTACCATACGTCCAAGGATTTTGGGTAACTCATATCCACCAGCAATACCAGGACCAAAGAGCCGCCATAGTAGGGTCAGCGTTTCCTGAGGAAAGCTCTCAGGCAAGCCAGATTTCTCGATACTATAAAGACTGAAGCGCCCATCTACCTGCGTTAGGTAAGGTAACAATTGCTTCAACGCCTGAGGGAATGCCTCTGCTGATGAGATCGCCAGCTCAGCGAAATAGGCAGTTAATTGTCCATCACACAAAACACGATCCCTGGGCCATACACTTGAGAGTAGAGGTCCTATGCAGGTCCGCCATGCCTCACTCGGCACAACGTCTAATTTGAAAATCCACCGTTTGAGTATTTGCACCGCACCTTCGCGCAATTTTGGGGAGCCACTACGCAGCGACGAAACAGTTTGCTCAAGATCGATACCCCAACGGGCAGCATCCTTGTCTTGTCGAATGATCGCTAGCGCCGGAGCTAAGATTTTTGCAGCTGCTCCAATAGCCCCTCCTTCCCACCAATTATTTTCGATCACGCCTAAAAGAATGTGCCGACTAAATGCCGAAGATACAACTACAGACTCCTCAGACCGACTGACTAATACTGCACGTAATGCCTTAGCCTCGCTGGAGTCCCCATCAAGCGCAGAGTTAAGATCCTGGACAATATTATGGCAGCCCAACGATAAAATGAAGGTGGCATTTAGAATGAGAATCGTACGTGCAAAAGTTCCTTGCCGGCCTAGAGCGACTGCTGCATGACGGATCGCTCCCAGCCTACTCGCTACTATTACTTCTCCACCTTGGCGGCTCTGATAAATGTCTTGTAACTCAGCTTGAATAAGACGCCCAGCTGGCGAGTTTACGGCGTCAGATAAAAGCTCACGATTAGTGTCAAGTTGGCGAGTATCTTCAACGACAGCAATATCGAATAAGCGTAACCACCAGCCCGCGAGCTCAGGCGAGGATTGTCTTGCTGCACTAAAATAGAGATCTGCCAAACGACTAACTATTAGTGTTATAAACTCGTCAGAAGCTAGTGTAAGTTTCTTGAAAGTACTAATTGTAAGCTCACTTAAAACTGCGCTGGGCTGATCCTGCCGAAACGATAAGGAAGCGATTAGATCGCGCCAGAGCGGAGCATTCGACAAATCAAGCGGTGCTCGGTTAAGGGTATCAAACGCGCCACTAGGATCCGTACCACAATATACACTCCAGCCTCGGTGTTTTCTTATATCAGGGCTTTGGGCAATAGATTTCACAACATCCAAGCGCTCGTCGTCTGTAGCATCAACAATCGGCTGGACATCTCCCACAACCATCTGCACTCCGGTTGAGTAAGATCTAAAAAGATCTTTGTCTTCTACTTTACGATTAAGATACTCACGACGTCCTTTGATTGTGAGGAGCTTTGCAACTCCAGCCTTGGACAAAGTTCCTGCTTCTTCGAGCATACTAAGTCGCATCCATATCTCGGTATCAGAGGCATGGTCACGCCAATCAACTTGTCCTTCTTCGATATCATATCGACTAAAGTAAGTATCGGCCTCAGTTAGAACTCTTTTTTCAACTTGAAAAACAAGTTCTATATTTGCATCTTTCGAACGCTCACGCAATACAAGAGCGAGCTCACGCTGTATATGCCAAAAAGCATTAATAGGCATCTCGGCTACACCAGTGATTGCCTCATCACCCGAGAAAAGTGCTTTATTACGTAGCGCGTGCAACCACAACCGAATTCCTAGAAAGCCTGAAAAACCACGCCAAGACGTTGCTAAAGATTGGCTTGTTTTCTTATCAACTTTGGCGCTGCTAGAAAGTAGACGTGCAAGCAACTGAGTTAAAAATATTAAACCTTCATGGTGTTCATTTTGAGCATGCGGCTCAATAGATGGAACTGAAAAGTCATTACTATCGTACTCCTCATCAATCAAATCAAAATCAACCGATGTACATATAACTTCTTGAAGCTTCGCCGTGGCAATAGCCATAATGTTGTTCGGTTGCTCGATCGCTACAAGCGCATCGATCAAATCTGGAATTTCACCTTGGGCTTGTACCAACCAACTCACACCGATTAAGTCGGATAGTCGGGAGGGTGAGATATTTGCCACCCCTCTGCGCAGGGTTAGTTCAGGGATCGGTGTGAGTACACCTACAGCCTTATAGAGGTCAGCATTGAGAACCACTCGACCAAGAAGTCTCTCCTGTATGGCGAAAGGCTGCTCCTCCAAACTCCAATCTAACGATGGAGGGCAATTTGATAACTGACGCCAGGCTCTCAGCCAAAACTCTGGCAAATCCTTAGCTTGGCGAACATGGCGAGAAACAGATTCAGAGAAGGGTTTCCCAAGACGTTTCAGCCAAACAACCGCTACGCCAAATCGTGCAGTTGACTGCAGATCACGGGCTAACCATGCTGCGAAAATCCAAGCAGCATCTTCGTTCGTCCAAATACTTCGTTCAACAAAAAAATCCAACCAAGAGACATCCTCAATCGTGGAGATTGCAACCGACCATACGTCGCGGCTCCCCCGCAGGAGCCACAAGATACCATCAAGCTCGGACGGTTGAGCTTCAGAGAATTTTTTACACAGAATCGTCCGAGCCCAAGCTCGACTGGTAATTCTTGGACGCTCTATAAGATCTGCAAGCTGATCTAGGTCACGCCATAATGCACTGTGGTCTCGCTTGCCACTTATGGGATCGGTAATAACTTCATACACAATCGGCAGAACAGCAAGAGCACTCCAACGCGCATCAGGCTCCTCTCGTACATTGACCGAATCTAGCGCGTAAACGACACGTAAGTCAGGAAACCTCTGTCGATCAGCTTCAAGAACATTGAGGAAATAACGGACTGGTGCATCGCCGGCACTGTAGCCAACTAGCACTATGATCTTGCACCGACATAAGTCAAACAGAAAACGGGAAGCCCACCCTGAGCGCATGTAGGCATCCCCATAGTCTGCACTGGTTACAACAAGCGGCGTCTCCTCTAGATCAATCTGTTCATCTGATGCACGCCCATGGAGATGGATAATACCTCCAAAACTGGCACTACCAGGCGTTGGTAGATCCTGCCCCGCAAAACTTAGCTGCCGTGCCTGATCCGTGGTCGCAGAGGCGAGAAGTGCTCTCTCAAGCATCGTATCGAAATTGGTGGTTACAATTACCGGGCGATTATCGAGGTTGCGTGATAAGCGCAAAATGGTGCGATGGTGAGCGAGATCGGCTTCTTCCGGAGTTTTTAACAACTCCACTACGGTCTTGGTCATATCCGCTGGATCTACGATCCGACGGCTAAGAGAGCCGAGCACCTCTTCGTAACGCCCATCTTTAAATGACTGCTCCTCGGATGCGCTCCTTACCATTCCGAGCTTTATGAAGCATTGCTCTACCAATTTTTTGAAATCGGGAAGTTGCGGGGCACTAACACCTGCACCGCACAGAAAAACCACCTCACCGGCAAGCAGCGCATCAACCAGTTGCTCGGGAAATTCTGGACCTTCTTTAGTAAACCGGATACTCAAGGCGGTGATCTCTGCAGAGTCAAATTGCTTAAAATGTGGGCGTTTTTTAACCAAGAAGCAGGAATTAAAAACCATGTCGGATAAGGGCTTTTAGTCCCTAAAGGGGTGCGCGGTAACTCTCCAGAGCTCTGTACACTCACCTACTTATCGTTAATCTTCCCTTGCTTTCATCTAGGAGGATTCTACGTCAAGAGCGATTAATAATCTTTGACGGTAATTTTCCAGCTTGAGGTTTCCTAAATTCTAAGAATGACCATACTCTTGAAAATCTGCCTGAAGTGTTAATTTTTCACTCCTGACTCAGCGTTACACCCACCAGCCCTGTTACATTCGACACTTGGTATCGATAAAAAAACATGTAACAGAAAAAGATCAATATTTTCAGGCAGTTAGAGTGCGATCCCTCATCCGTTACACCTGATACACCTGATACACCTTTTTTTACCATTACGGGAATACACCCCGATCCCCATTCTCCGAAATACCCCCAGCGACAAAAATCAGGCTCTGCCCTCAACGTTGAGTGCCGCCCTGATACTTAGAAGCACGGGGTAGAAATCTTGCAGGGCCCCTGGAGAATCCCCATAAGTGCGGGGCAGTAAACCCGCACGAAATCGTTAGTGGCTGGGTTCCAGAGTTAGTTGACCATAGTTGACTGGTTTACCCAGTTGACTCAGCTAGGTGTTCACTATCAGCAACATAGCCAGTGGATCACTGTAGATCCGGTCTGCCCTCCCCCTTTTATTCGCATCCATTCACCTTACCGATAAAAACCTTTAGGGGCTCCTGGCATCACCCTATTCTTAGTGCAAATGCACAGGTGAACTGCAGTTAACCCAGTTCACCCGTTCACTAAGCTGTGAACCCTTCCACTAATGTGATCCCGCGGGTTTCCTGCCCCGTATGCATAGAAAATCCTCAGGGGCCCCAGCACCATTCGGTATCGAAATTTGATTACATAGAGGGTCAAGTGCGCTGAAGCCTACGCAACCAAGTATCCCAAGACTCGATTCTGATTTGAGGCGTGAAGGTGCGCTCGTAGTCGTGCCTTTTAGTGCTTTCTGTTCGGTCATCAACTGTTCGCCCTCCTATCAGAACAGTTCGAATGTTGATGTCCTTCTGAGGGTCGACCTCAAGCCTGTGGTGGGGACCTAGAAAAGCGTTATGGATTTTTTCTCCTCGTTCAGCCCGGGCTCTTAAGCAATGGACGTGATCTCTAAAAGGTGAAATATCCCGATAGATTTGACCTAACCGGCTTCTCAGTTGACCAGCTGCTTGGTTGATCTTGTGATTAAACTCTTTGTAGTGATCGGCATTGAGTAGGTTGAAATCGGCGCCCTTTATCTCGATCAGAATTACGTCCATGCGTGATCGGCCGGTAAGCACCACGAAGTCAACGAATCCATCTCCTAAGGGAAACTCTGAAAAACAGATGTACTCGTCATCAGGCTTGGCATAGGCCTCGCCAAATATTGAGAGGTCTCTTTTCAGAAGACCTTGAATGTCCCGCTCCCCAGCACCTTCACTGATCAGTGCCTCAACCTCTGACTTTGAGATCTTTGCATCAGCAATTTCCAAACGACGCTTAACTACTGCGTGACTCTCCAGGTAGTGAGAGTCCACAAATGGGTTTCTTGAAAACCGTAGTCGATCTGCTTGAGCCACAATTCGCCCGTTTTGCCAGCTACGATCATCCAACTCGCTAGGCGAACAACCCATCAGCACTAATGCCTCTTCACGACTGATAGTTTTCCACTGAGTGCCGCCTCGAGACTCAATTGTCACAATGTCGAAGCTATCGCACCGAGGATCGTCTTGTTCGTAGTGCTCCAAATAGGTAGCCGGACCTATAACAACACCCATCTCCTGCAGGGACTTGATAATGCGCTCGACTGCATTCGTGACTGACTGGCCATCATTTTTTTCGTCCAAATCAGTCAGTAGGACTACTGCTCCTGATTCACTAATAAAGGCCCTCACCCGACACAGGCCGCAGACCAGCCGTGAGCTCCCATCAGAGTAGTTATGGACAATATCCGTAATTTTCATACGCAGAGGCTCCTTCTCTAAGGCTTGAGTCCAGTCCAAAACGATCAAACAAAGTATTTACGTAATCGCTTAAGGGAGATTAAAGCAGGCACTACGGCGTCACGTGGACAGCCAATCAGCCCCCTTAAAAAAGGCGAAGCAACCAACGGCTTGTATCCCCTGCTGTATCCCTAATATTTACAAAAATTAGAAAACCCAATAAATACAGGTATTTTACATGCCAGTTCAAATGACCCCGGCTCAACATCTAAAGACGTCCACAGACGTCTTTTTTCGTGCCTGAAATCCAGCAGAACCGAGGCGCTGAGCCCCACACAGGGCAAAATATGCTTTATGCGCTCTAACCGTTGCTGTATCCCATTTTGCATCCTAAATATTGCGCGACTATTTTTTGAAATGCTTTTTCTAAGACGAAACAGTTATCCATGCTCTGCCGCCAATAAGGCCCTGAACTGGGAAACAATCTCAGTAGACAGCCCCGCCGCTTCGAACACAGCGCAGGTAAAGCTGACAGGAGCTGGACCTGGAGCAGTGATGATGCGCTCGCTAACTACAGCGCCTTGGCTACTTTGATAAAGCGAAGCGCCCTGATAACCCAAGGCATTCTGCAGCAGGAAGTCAGCACTGTTTGAGGTATGCGCAACCTTGTCCAGAAGACCCGCCCTTGCAAGCGCAAGTGTCCCTCCACAGATCCCGGCAATTGCCGCTCCATTTGAACGACTGGTATCCAGGAAGCCACGTATATCCGGTGCATCCGCACGCTCCCAGATCATCCCACCAATCACGACGACAACGTCTGGCTTCCAGTCAAGGCACTGCTGCAAGCTGCTATCCACCGTGACAACCAATCCACCCTGCGAGCAGAACTGTCCCGTTACAGGCGCGAAAAACCTGACTTCGATCCCGTAAAACGGAAATGCGGTTCCTGCAATAAATGCGTATTCCCAATCTGCAAAACCAGGTGTCAGTACCAAACCCACGCGAGCCATCAATTAAATCCTCCATGAATACGAATAACCTTACGCGAGCGCTGGCGCTGTGGAAGCGAGTCCGCTCGCGA
This sequence comes from Pseudomonas sp. ML2-2023-6, assembly GCF_037055265.1. Classification (NCBI taxonomy): domain Bacteria; kingdom Pseudomonadati; phylum Pseudomonadota; class Gammaproteobacteria; order Pseudomonadales; family Pseudomonadaceae; genus Pseudomonas; species Pseudomonas sp. ML2-2023-6. Next base: position 5,229,802 of record NZ_CP146347.1, read on the forward strand.
AGGCCGCTAACGATACCGTGTGCCTACAGGATAATCGCGATGTTCTTAAGACCTTCGCGAGCTGGCTCGCTCCTCCAGTTGAAGTCACACGGCCCCGTCAGGTCGCGCCAGACGCACACCCCGCCGCCCTTTAATCAACCCCACAGCCAGCGACGAAAGAATCAGCACAATCGATACCCCTTCATTGAAATCAATCTGATGCCCCAGCATCAGCATCGAACCTGCGATCCCGAACACCGGAATCAGCAAGGACAGCGGTGCGACCCTCGACACCGGGTACTCACGCAGCAATAAATTCCAGCCCCAATAACAAAAATGCGTCGCCGCGTAGACCTGAAACAACAGCGAGAGCAGCGCCACCCACTCAAAGTGCGTGAGCAGTGCGGTAAACGGCGCAGGCCCATGCGCAAGCCAGGTGAGCAGCAACAAGGGGATCGGCGCAAACAGGCTGGCCCAGACCACAAAGGCGAACATTTCCCGCACTTTTGACTGTTTGATGATGACGTTGCCGACACTCCAACTGAATGCACTGACCAGTAACAAGCCATAGCCTACGGTCGTGCCATGACCGGGGCTGGCGAGGATAATGCTGGCCAGGCCCAGCACTGCCAGCCCGATTCCGAGCATTTGCCCAAGGCTCAGGTGTTCGCGAAACAGCAACACGCCCCAGCCCATGGTGAAAAAAGCACTGAACTGGATCAGCAGCGCGGCGGTTCCGGGCGGCACACCCGCTTCGATGCCAAGGTTGATCAGCGCCCACATCGCAACCCCGAAAATCAGCCCATAAGCAGCCAGCCACTTAATGGCGATCGGGGGGCGCTTGACGAAAAACACCCACGGCAGTGCCGCGAGGGTGAATCGAAGCGCCGTCAGCAGCAGTGGATCAATCGCCGCCAGGCCCAGCTTGGTAATGGGGAAGTTCAGGCCCCAGATCGCTGTCACCAGTACAGCTAAAATCAGGTGTTTCTTTTGCATAGTGTGCTAATTCCGCAAGGCAGGGCTGACGGCTGTATGCGCCAACCAGAACAACACTATGAACAATTTCAGCATCGGCCCGCTTGCACTATCAGGTCATAGATCATTAAATTCGGGCCATGCGCGAAACTGACATAGACACCTACGAAAATATCCCCCGCGACGCGGTAGTCACGGCCAATAACTATCGCGACGGGCAGCACTTTGCCCTGCATACCCATCAGCGCGGGCAATTTGCCTATGCAGCTTGCGGTGTGATCACGGTGTTCACCAGCCAGGGCAACTGGGTGGTGCCGCCACAAAGGGCTATCTGGGTTCCCGCGGGAGTACCTCACGAGATGAGCATGGCCGGGCCGGTGACCATGCTTAACACTTACATCCGCAATCCCGTTGCCAGCCGACTTGGCCTGACCGAGCACTGCCAGGTCTTCGACGTGTCGGCATTGCTTCGCCAGTTGTTGATCCAGGCCATGGATATTCCGGCGCTGTATGACGAGGCCCAGCGGGAAGGTCTGGTGATGAGCTTGCTGCTTCACGAGATTGCCGAAATGTCGCCCCTGTCACTCAATGCGCCACTTCCAACCGAGCCACGGCTGGCAGAGGCTTGCCGCAACCTGCTGGCGCAGCCGTCACTGGATATCGGGATTGATGATATGAGCCGCCAGGTTGGCATGAGCCGCCGCACATTCACCCGACTGTTTCGCCAACAGACCGGCATCAGCTTTGTTGAGTGGCGCCAGCAGGCATGCCTGTTGGCCGCGGTGGTGCGTTTGGGTAACGCAGAGCCGATCACGCGAGTGGCGACCGATCTGGGCTATAGCAGCCCAAGTGCCTTCACCAGTGTTTTTCGCAGGGTATTGGGCGAGGTGCCCAGTCGGTATTTCCCCAAAGAACTGTCCTTGAACAACAAGGTGATTTTGTAGCCACTGCCGCAGGCTGCGATAAGGACCGCAGGTTCTTCTGAGGGACTGCTGCGCACTCCATCGCAGCCTGTGGCAGCGGCGACAAAAAATTGCTGTGTTTCCTGACCCCATAAAAAACCTCGCCGCCCTTTCACAGGAGGCGAGGTTTTTTATGAACTGAGCTTAAACCGCGTTTGTAGGCTGCGGCCGACGCACGTCAGGCTGCTTCCAGGACTCGGCCGTCGACTCGTCGATGGCTTGCTGAATGGCTTTTTTACGGTGCTCTTCAGCGCGGCGGCTGAAGAACCACACCATAAAGGTCATCAGCGACACCGCCAGTAGAATCAGGCTGGCCACGGCATTGATCTCGGGTTTAACCCCCAGACGCACCGCCGAAAACACTTCCATCGGCAGGGTCGTGGACCCCGGTCCCGACACGAAGCTGGCCAATACCAGGTCGTCCAGCGACAGGGCGAACGACATCATGCCGCCCGCAGCCAGTGACGGCGCGATCATTGGGATGGTGATCAAAAAGAACACTTTCCACGGTTTGGCCCCCAGGTCCATGGCTGCTTCTTCGATCGACAGGTCCAGCTCACGCAGTCGCGACGACACCACCACGGCCACATAGGCCGAGCAGAACGTGGTGTGGGCGATCCAGATGGTGACGATACCGCGTTCTTGCGGCCAGCCAATCATCTGCGCCATGGCCACGAACAGCAGCAACAGCGACAGACCGGTGATCACTTCCGGCATTACCAGCGGCGCCGTCACCAGGCCGCCAAACAGGGTGCGACCCTTGAAGTGGCTGATGCGGGTCAGTACAAACGCCGCCAGAGTACCCAGCGCCACCGCTGCAATCGCCGTGTAGCAGGCAATCTCCAGCGAACGCATGACCGAGCCCATCAGTTGCGTGTTATCCAGCAAGCCCGCGTACCACTTCAGGGACCAGCCGCCCCACACCGTTACCAGCTTGGAGGCGTTGAACGAGTAGATAACCAGAATCAACATCGGCAGGTAGATAAAGAGCAGCCCTGCAACCAGCATGAAGCTCGAAAAACGGAAGCGATTCATATCTTGCCCTCCAGCTCTTTAGCCTGGCTGCGGTTGAACAGAATGATGGGCACGATCAGGATCGCCAGCATCACCACGGCAAGCGCGGAGGCTACCGGCCAGTCACGGTTGTTGAAGAATTCTTGCCACAACACTTTACCGATCATCAGGGTTTCCGGCCCGCCCAGCAGTTCCGGGATCACGAACTCGCCCACCACCGGGATAAACACCAGCATGCAGCCAGCGATAATGCCGTTTTTGGACAGCGGAACGGTGATTTTCCAGAAGCTGTTGAAGGTGCTCGAACCCAGGTCAGACGCGGCTTCCAGCAGGCTGGTGTCGTGTTTTACGAGGTTGGCATACAACGGCAGGATCATAAACGGCAGGTACGAATACACGACGCCGATATACACCGCGATATTGGTGTTGAGAATCTGCAGCGGCTCGCTGATCCAGCCCATCGACATCAGGAAACCGTTAAGCAGACCGTTGTTGCTGAGGATGCCCATCCAGGCATACACGCGGATCAGGATCGCGGTCCAGGTCGGCATCATGATCAGCAGCACCAGCACGGTCTGCATCTCTTTGCGCGCATTGGCGATGGCATAGGCCATCGGATAACCGATCAGCAAGCACAGCAGTGTGCTGAAGAAGGCCATCTTCAACGACCCCAGGTAGGCGGCGAGGTACAACTCGTCGTCGCCCAGCATGGCGTAGTTGCCCAGGTTCAGCAGCATCTGGATTTTTTGATCAACGTAGCCGTAGATCTCGGTGTACGGCGGAATGGCGACGTCAGCCTCAGCAAAACTGATCTTCAGAACGATAAAGAACGGCAGCATGAAGAACAGAAACAGCCACAGGAATGGAATCCCGATGACCACTTGACGGCCACCGGGGGTTATTCGTTGCAGTCGGCGTTTGAGTTTTCGCATGTTCATGAGCGCAGTACCACGCCGCTGTCGTCTTCCCACCAGACGTAGACTTCGTCGTCCCAGGTCGGGCGTGCGCCACGGCGTTCGGCATTGGCCATGAACGACTGGACAATCTTGCCGCCAGGCAACTCCACATAAAATACCGAGTGCCCGCCGAGGTAGGCGATGTCATGCACCTTGCCCTGCGACCAGTTATAGGCGGACTCGGGCTTGATAGTACTGACCAGCATTTTTTCCGGGCGGATGGCGTAGGTAATCGACTTGTCCTGCAGTGACGTTGTCACCCCATGGCCGACGTAGATCTTGCGCTCCAATTCCGGGCTGTGAATGATTGCGTAGCCTTCCTCGTCGTCTATGACCGTGCCGTCAAAGGAATTCACGTTGCCGATAAACTCACAGACCATACGGCTGACGGGTGCTTCATAGATGTCTACCGGGCTGCCGATTTGCGCGATCCAGCCCAGGTGCATGATGGCGATACGCTCAGCCATGGTCATGGCTTCTTCCTGGTCGTGAGTCACCATCACGCAGGTCACGCCTACGCGCTCGATGATCTGTACCAGTTCGAGCTGCATCTGCGAACGCAGTTTTTTGTCCAGCGCGCCCATCGGCTCGTCGAGCAACAGCAATTTCGGACGCTTGGCCAACGAACGGGCCAGGGCCACGCGCTGACGCTGACCACCGGACAACTGATGCGGCTTGCGTTTGGCGTACTGGGTCATGTGCACCAACCGCAGCATTTCCTCTACGCGGGCGTCGATATCACTGGCGGACAAACGATCCTGTTTCAAGCCAAAGGCGATGTTCTGCGCCACCGTCATGTGCGGGAACAGCGCGTATGACTGGAACATCATATTGATCGGCCGCTCGTAGGGCGGCATATCAGTGATGTCTACACCATCGAGAAAAATACGGCCCTCTGTTGGACGCTCAAAGCCTGCCAGCATGCGCAGAAGGGTCGATTTGCCGGAGCCGGAACCTCCGAGCAGGGCGAAGATTTCGCCTTGATAGATCTCCAGGGATACATCGTCAACAGCAATGGTTTCGTCGAATTTTTTGCTGACTCGGTCGACTTTTACCAACACCTTTTTCGGTGCCTGATGACCTTCAAGAGCCTTCCTGTAAGTACTGGAGGCGTTTGCCATATGAAACTCCCAACAGCTTCAGTCGCCAGGCCAACACGGCCCGACTTAATAGTTGATCGCAAACCCGCAGCGACGGGTTTATTCGGCGCCGACGTCCCGGCAGCCTGGTAGTACTTGTTGTTATCGCAGCTTGTTGTGTGACGCAAAGACACGCCCGCCAGCGTTACGCAGGCAGCAAAATCGATGTGAGCGAGCTTTTCCGGAGCTTAGTCTTGTTGATTTTAATTAACAACTCCAATGTAAAAAATCTAAAACACTTTTCAGTAATCTTCATGATCCAAGCGCGCAAGGCTACCGACACGAGACAAAAAGACCCTATAAAAGCCTTTAAATTAACAATTTCAGGCCAAGTGTTCGCTATTGACTTCACATCGCCTTTCGGATTGACTGAGCTTGCGAAAGGGAAATGAACATAATAATTAACATAATAGGTGCATCATGTCGGTTCCACTGCGCGCAGTTCAGCTCAATGAAGCGAACGCATTCCTTAAGAAATATCCTGAGGTTTTGTACGTCGACCTTCTTATTGCGGATATGAACGGCGTGGTGCGCGGCAAGCGCATCGAACGCACCAGCCTGCACAAGGTTTACGAGAAAGGCATCAACCTGCCGGCTTCTCTATTTGCACTGGATATCAATGGTTCTACGGTGGAAAGCACCGGCCTGGGTCTGGATATCGGTGACTCGGACCGAATCTGCTACCCCATCCCCAACACCCTGTGCATCGAGCCTTGGCAGAAACGCCCGACTGCGCAATTGTTGATGACCATGCACGAACTTGAAGGCCAGCCGTTCTTCGCTGACCCACGGGAAGTGTTGCGCCAGGTCGTTTCCAAGTTCGACGACATGGGCCTGACCATTTGCGCAGCCTTTGAACTCGAGTTCTATCTGATCGACCAGGACAACGTGAACGGTCGCCCGCAATCGCCGCGGTCGCCGGTGTCTGGTAAACGTCCGATGTCGACTCAGGTGTATCTGATCGATGACCTCGACGAATATGTCGACTGCCTGCAAGACATCCTCGAAGGTGCCAAAGAGCAAGGCATCCCGGCTGACGCGATCGTCAAGGAAAGCGCCCCGGCACAGTTCGAAGTCAACCTGCATCACGTTGCCGACCCGATCAAAGCCTGCGATTACGCCGTGCTGCTCAAGCGCCTGGTGAAAAACATCGCCTACGACCATGAGATGGACACCACGTTCATGGCCAAGCCATATCCGGGCCAGGCGGGCAACGGGCTGCATGTGCACATTTCGATTCTCGACAAGGAAGGCAACAACATCTTTGCCAGCGAGGATCCCGAGCAGAACGCCGCATTGCGTCACGCGATCGGCGGTGTGCTCGAGACCCTGCCAGCGCAAATGGCCTTCCTTTGCCCCAACGTTAACTCGTACCGTCGTTTCGGCGCACAGTTCTACGTGCCGAACTCGCCGAGCTGGGGTATCGACAACCGTACGGTAGCGGTGCGTGTACCGACCGGCTCTGCCGATTCCGTGCGCATTGAACACCGCGTCGCGGGTGCCGATGCCAACCCTTACCTGCTGATGGCGTCGGTTCTGGCCGGCATTCACCACGGTCTGACCAACGAAATCGAACCGGGCCCACCGGTGGAAGGCAACAGCTACGAGCAGAACGAACAGAGCCTGCCGAACAACCTGCGCGACGCATTGCGCGAGCTGGACGACAGCGAAGTCATGGCCAAATACATCGACCCGCTGTACATCGACGTATTTGTCGCCTGCAAGGAAAGCGAGCTCGCCGAGTTTGAAAACTCCATCTCGGACCTTGAGTACAACTGGTACTTGCACACCGTCTGATTGGCCAAGTGGTGTACGCAGTTGCGCGTACACCACCTCCCCCTGTGGGAGCCATCCACTATCGATGCCGCCTGACACACCACTTTCGCGGACAACCGCGCTCCCACAGTGCCTGTGTTTTTCGAATCGTTAATGGATCGACTTCAAATCCGGCGACCCAATTTCCCCCTGCATCGAGTCACTTCAATGGCAAACACTCGCAGTGACTGGGAGCAACGCTTTCAGTCTTTGACACTAGAAGGCCGAGCATTTATTGATGGCCAATACCGCTCGGCACTCAGCGGTGAAACCTTCGAATGCACAAGCCCGGTAGACGGTCGCTTTCTGGCGAACGTCGCCAGCACCGACGAAGCCGACGCCAATGCGGCGGTGATCATCGCCCGCCAGGCATTCGAGTCAGGCATCTGGGCCAGGCTCGCTCCGGCTGAGCGCAAGCGCATCCTGATTCGCTTTTCCGATTTGATTCTGGCAAACCAGGAAGAACTGGCGTTGCTGGAAACCCTGGACATGGGCAAGCCCATCAGCAACGCCATGACCATCGATATCCCGGCGACCGCCAACGCGATCCGCTGGAGCGCCGAAGCCATCGACAAGCTCTACGACGAAGTTGCGCCCACGCCGCACGATCAACTGGGCCTCATCACCCGTGAGCCTGCAGGTGTTGTGGCGGCCATCGTGCCGTGGAATTTCCCGCTGATCATGGCCAGCTGGAAATTCGCCCCGGCCTTGGCGGCAGGCAACTCGTTCATCCTCAAACCTTCGGAGAAATCACCACTCACGGCGATCCGCATCGCTCAATTGGCGCTGGATGCTGGTATCCCGAAAGGTGTGTTCAACGTGCTGCCAGGGTTCGGTCATACCGTCGGCAAAGCACTTGCCCTGCACATGGACGTCGACGTTCTGGCCTTCACAGGCTCGACGGCAATTGCCAAGCAACTCCTGATCTACGCAGGTCAAAGCAACATGAAACGGGTGTGGCTCGAAGCTGGCGGCAAGAGCCCTAACGTGGTGTTTGCCGACGCGCCTGATTTGCGTGCGGCCGCGCAAGCAGCCGCCAGCGCCATTGCCTTTAACCAAGGCGAAGTCTGCACTGCTGGCTCGCGCCTGCTGGTGGAGCGCTCGATTCGCGAGCAATTCATCCCACTCCTGGTAGAAGCACTGCAGGCCTGGAAACCCGGGCATGCCCTGGACCCGGCGACCACCGTTGGCGCAGTGGTCGATCAGCGCCAGCTGGAGTCGGTCCTGCGTTACATCCAGATCGGCAAAGACGAAGGCGCACAGCTGATCACTGGCGGCAACCGCACCCTCGAAGACACCGGTGGCCTGTACGTTGAGCCGACCATTTTTGACGGCGTGACCAACGCCATGACCATCGCTCGGGAAGAGATCTTCGGCTCGGTGCTGTCGCTGATCACCTTCGATACCGAACAAGAAGCGCTGGCGATTGCCAATGACTGTATCTACGGCCTGGCCGCAGGCGTGTGGACCAGCAACCTGAGCAAGGCGCATACCTTTGCCCGCGGCTTGCGCGCTGGCAGCGTCTGGGTCAACCAGTACGACGGCGGCGACATGACTGCGCCGTTTGGCGGCTTCAAACAGTCGGGTAACGGTCGGGACAAATCGCTGCATGCGTTCGACAAATACACCGAGCTCAAAGCCACCTGGATCAAGCTCTAACACCTTTACGACGGCTGTCGCCAGCACGTGTCGACAGCCATCGGAGAAATTTATGAAACAAACCCATATAGACAGTTACTACGCCGCAACCCGCAACCACACCGGTGACTTCCCAACACTTGAAGAACTGGTGGAGTGCGATGTCTGCGTGATCGGCGCTGGCTACACAGGCCTGTCCTCAGCCCTGTTCCTCGCCGAAGCAGGCTACAGCGTAACCGTGCTCGAAGCCGCCAAAGTCGGCTTCGGGGCCAGCGGTCGCAACGGCGGTCAACTGGTCAACTCCTACAGCCGTGACGTTGACGTCATCGAAGCACGCTACGGCGACAAAACTGCCGAAGTCCTTGGCAGCATGATTTTCGAAGGCGCCGACATCATCCGTCAGCGCATCCAACACTACGACATCCAGTGTGATTACCGTCCGGGCGGCATCTTTGCGGCGCTGAACAAGAAGCAGCTCAAAGGCCTGACCGAGCAAAAAAACAGCTGGGAGCGTTACGGCAACAAGAACCTGAGAATGCTCGATGCGACAGACATCAAGCGTGAAGTGGGGTGCGACAACTACGTCGGCGGCCTGTTGGACATGCAGGGCGGACACATCCACCCGCTGAACCTGGCACTCGGCGAAGCCTCGGCAATCATCGGCCTGGGGGGCAAGATTTTCGAACAGTCGGCCGCCGTTGAAATCACTTACGGCGAGCCGATTACCGTGCGCACCGCCAAAGGTGTGGTTCGGGCCAAATACCTGTTGATCGCCGGTAATGCCTACCTGCCCCAGGGCCTGGACAATCGCGTGACCAGCAAAAGCATGCCCTGCGGTTCGCAAATTGTCGTGACAGAGCAACTGCCTGAAAAAGTCGCCCGCAGCCTGATCACCAACAACTACTGCGTTGAAGACTGCAACTACCTGCTCGACTACTACCGCCTGACTGCCGATAACCGCCTGCTCTACGGTGGCGGCGTGGTTTACGGTGCCCGCGAGCCGGATGACATCGAGCAACTGATCAAACCAAAAATTCTCAAAACCTTCCCGCAACTGAAGGACGTGAAAATCGACTACCGCTGGACCGGCAACTTCCTGCTGACCATGTCGCGTATGCCTCAATTTGGCCGCATCGAGAAAAACGCCTATTACATGCAAGGCTACAGCGGACACGGAGTCACCTGCTCGCACCTGGCTGGCAAACTGATTTCGGAAATGATCCGCGGCGACGCCGAGCGTTTTAATGCGTTTGCGTCCTTGCCGCACATGCCCATGATCGGTGGCCGGACCTTCCAGGCACCACTTACCGCCATGGGCGCTGCGTACTACGCAATGCGCGACCGTTTCGGGATCTAGCTGTGTAACCCTTGTGGGAGTGAGCTTGCTCGCGATTGGAGCAGCGCGGTTTAACCCGCTGACCGCGGCGCCTGCATCGCGAGCAAGCTCGCTCCCACCGCTCTCCTTGACTGACCGGTATCAGGCAATCAGGGTTGGCCAGCGCTATTTACCGAACCTGCTGAGCAACACGAACAAACGTGATTTAATAGTCGCCTTACACGTTTCTGGGACAGGGGTACGGTGTGATTTGCAGCATCCGTCGACCGCCATCTCCCCCCATCACCCTTAAGTAGTTCTCACATAAGGCTGTCATGGACACGGGCTCACGACTCAAATTAGTACGCGAAAGCTACAAAATGTCCCAGCGCGAGCTGGCCCGGCGTAGCGGCGTCACCAATGCCACCATCTCCCTGATCGAACAGAATCGCGTCAGTCCTTCTGTCAGTTCCCTCAAGAAATTGCTTGAAGGCATTCCCATGTCTCTGGCTGATTTTTTTACCTTCGACCAGCCTCCCCGCGAACACCAGTACGTCTTCCGTGCGAATGAACAGCCGGACCTCGGACGTGATGGCTTGCGGTTGCTGTTGATTGGCGCTTCGGTGCCGGGCCGGCAAATGCGCTTATTGCGCGAGCAATACGCGCCGGGCGCCAGCTCCGGGGAAGAATCGATTGTGCACGCCGAAGGCGAAGAATGCGGGCTGGTTGCCCGGGGCACGGTTGAACTCACCGTAGACGGGCAAATCAGCGTGTTGAATGCCGGGGACGGCTATTACTTCCCGACCACCCTGCCGCACCGGTTTCGCAATATCGGCGCGGATGAGGCAGAGATCATCAGCGCCAACACACCGGCCAACTTCTGATCCTGACTACCCCGTCTGCCAGGTAACTCGCGGTGTTGCCATCGCGAGCAAGCCCGCTCCCACAGACACACCAAGATTTGTGTTCAACACATGATCTGTGGGAGCTGGCTTGCCTGCGATGCAGGCGACGCGGTCGCTCATTTACACCCGCGACCTGCGCCCAAAAAACGGATGGCTCGGGTCGTTGTAACCCGGTGTCGATGAGTGCCCGGTCACCACCAGATCATTGATAAACGCTTCGTCCTGCGCAGTGAACCTGTAGTTCAACGCCGGTACGTAGTCTTCCCATTGCTGTTCGGTACGGGGACCGGCAATGGCCGAGGTGATCAGGGCGTTGTTCAGCACCCAGGACAAGGCGAACTGGCCAGCGGTGATGCCTTGCCCCTCGGCGTATTCACGTATGCGCTGGGCCAGGTTCAGAGACTCGGGACGCCATTCGGTCTGTTGCAGGCGCGGGTCGTTACGGCCTGCACGGGTATCCTCGCCGGGTGCCTGATCGGGGTCGTATTTGCCCGTCAGTACGCCGCGCGCCAGCGGGCTGTAAGAGATCACGCCAATACCATAGTGCTCGGCAGCCGGCAGGTGCTCGACTTCGATCTGGCGGTTGGCCAGGTTGTACAGCGGCTGGCTCACGCTGGGCCGCTGGATGCCCAACAGGTCGGCGCTGCGGCTGAATTCGGCAAGCTTCCAGCCGCGATGGTTGGACAACCCGTAACCGCGAATCTTGCCTGCCCGGATCAGGTCATCAAGGGCTCGCAGGGTTTCATCTACCGGTGTGTCGTGGTCTTCGCGGTGCAGGTAAAACAGGTCGATATAGTCGGTGTTCAGGCGTTTGAGGCTGGCCTCGGCCGAGGCGATAACGTTCTGACGCGATGCGCCGCTGTTGTTCGGCCCGCTACCACCCGGGTCGGGATTGACGAACTTGGTCGCCAGCACCCATTGCTGACGGCGCTCGCCGATCAAGCGGCCGACCACCTCTTCCGAAGCACCGCCGTTGTAGCCGTTGGCGGTGTCGATGGAGTTGATGCCCTGCTCAAACGCGCGGTCGGTGATACGCCGCGCAACGTCGTCCGGGGTCTGCCCGCCGAACATCATGGTGCCCAGGGTGATGGGCGAAACCTTCACACCGTTGCGGCCCAGGTTGCGGTACTGAATGTCGCTCATGATGACTCCCTGCGTGGTGATCGTGAAATCGAATGGCGCAAACATTAGTCAGCGTGGCTAGGGCGGTCAACGCCCAACGAGGCATAACCATAGAGCGGTTTTGTCAGGATTTCTCTTATTCGTAAACGATCTTTAAACGTCGGAATTAATTATTTATGGATCTAAAAAACCATCGGTAATCTCATGACTTTTCGGACCGCATGAAAAGGAATCATCATGAGCCGTCGCCCCCATGGCCCTGACTATTCACCTGCACTCACTCACGTTGCAGGCTCGCGCCCATGAATATCCCTACCGGTTTTCTCGACAGCAGCGGCAGCATTCCTTTTAGCCTGCCCGAGCGCGACCACCAGGGCGACGACCCCATCGCCCAGCGTATCAGCCTGAACCTGCGGCGCCTGCGCGACAAGCGCCAGGTATCGCTGGAAGCACTGGCGCATGCCAGCGGCGTGCGCCGCTCGATGATTGCGCAAATAGAGGCAGGCCGCAGCTTTCCCTCGGTCAAAGTGCTGTGCAAGGTGGCTGGCGCGCTCAAGGTCTCGATCGCCGAGTTTCTCGACCCCGGCACCATTGTCCGCCGCGCCCTGCCCCCCGAGCACGGTGAAACGAAGGTGGAGTTCCATGAGCTGCGCCTGAGCCCGCAGGCCAGGCAAAACGTGCCCGGCAAACCGCACAGCGGGCAAAAAAACCTGGTGGTCGCTCAAGGCACTGTGGAGCTGACCATCAATGACGAACACTTCGTCCTGAACACTGGCGATTCAATTCTGTTCCACACCGAACAGCCCCCCACCTGCCACAACCCGAGAGACAGCGAAGCCGTCGCCTATCTGGTGACCAGCCCTGCGCAAGTGCAGGAATAGCCCGTTTTTGCCTACCCACTGCCAGGAGCGTTCGCCTTGTCACGTCACCTATCCCCTCTGGATTTCCCTGAAAGCCCTCTGTCCCGTGCCTTCGAACAACCGTTGTTTCTGGGCCTGTTCCTGCCGGTGCAGTCGGGTGGCTGGAGCCCTTCGGCTCTGCCGCGCAGCACCACCTGGACATTCGACTACAACCGCCAGCTGACCCTGCGCGCCGAAGCGCTGGGTTTCGATCTGGTGTTCGCCCTGGCCGAATGGTTGGGCAAGGGCGGCTACGGTGGCGATATTCGTTATCACGATGAGTCGCTGGACGCCTTTATCACCCAGGCAGCACTGGCGTCGGTGACCGAGCGAATCCTGCTGATCTCCACCCTGCACGTACTTTACGGCCCTTGGCATCCGCTGCATCTGGCCAAGTTCGGCGCCACCCTGGACCACATCAGCAAAGGCCGTTGGGGCCTGAACCTGGTGACCGGCCACCGGCATCGCGAGCACCGGCGTTTTGGGCAGGCTCCCATCGAACATGATCAGCGTTATCGCCAGGCCGATGAGTTTATCCGCGTAGTGCAGGAGCTTTGGCACAGTCAGGACAACGTCGATTTCAGCGGCGATCATTACAACCTGGAAGAGGCCTACATCAGCGTCAAACCGAGCTTCGGCCGCCCGGTGCTGGTCAACGCCACCGGCTCACCCGCAGGTATCGATTTCGCTGCCCGCCACTCCGACATCGTGTTTACCACCAGCCCCGGCAGTGCCGAAATCGAGAACGCTCTGGACAAGCTGCCCGAGCATTTACAGCGGATAAAACATGCGGCCCGCGGCTATGGCCGTCAGGTGCGCACCCTGATCAACCCTCTGGTGATTTGCCGCGACAGCGATGCCGAAGCCTGGGAAGTCCACGCCGCGATTACCGCCGCAGGCGACCCTGGCGCGCTGGAAGGCCATGCCCGTGAAGCCAGCGATGCCCATGCCTGGCGCGGCCACCAACCAGCAGAGCGTTATGTCGGCGGCAATATCCAGCTGGTCGGCAGCCCCGAGACTGTGGTGCGCGACATCATTCGCCTGAAAGAAGCAGGCATCGATGGCCTGCAACTGAGTTTCTTCGATTTCGCCCCCGACCTTGAGCAGTTTGGAGAGCGAGTGTTGCCCCTTTTGCGCCAGGCCGGCTTGCGCCGCTAACCCACTCCCAGGATGACCGCCATGCCCTTTACCCGTCGTCAATTCATTGTTGGCTTGTCTGCCCTGTCCGCACTCGGCGCCAGCATACCGTTCCTGCCCTCAGCCCTGGCCGACGCGACGGGCGAAGCCGTCAGCGGGCGACGGGTGTTCAATCTGTTGATCAATCCTGAACCACCGTCACTGAGCTCGTTCAACACCACCGCGGGCACCAGCGTCACGGCCAGCAGCAAGGTGCTGGAGGGTTTGCTCACCTATGACGAAAACCTCAACGCCCGCCCTGCACTGGCGACCGCCTGGGAGGCTGCACCCGATGGCTTGAGCTACCGTTTCACCCTGCGCGAAGGCGTCAAATGGCATGACGGCGAGCCCTTCACCTCGGCCGACGTGGCCTTTTCCCTGGACCTGATCAAACGCTTCCACCCTCGTGGCTCCAGCACCTTTGCCAACCTTGAACGGGTCGACACTCCCGACGATCACACCGCCATCGTCCACTTGAGCAAGCCTGCGCCCTATCTGATCCGAGGCTTTGCCGGCGGAGAAACGCCGATCCTGCCCAAGCATCTCTACGCCTCAGGCGATCCTCTGAGCAACCTGCACAACAACGCCCCGGTCGGCACCGGCCCCTTCCGTTTCAAGCGTTGGGAACGTGGCAGCTTTATCGAATACGAACGCAACCCGCAGTACTGGGACCCGGCGGCAACTGTGGTAGATACCCTGATCCTCAAGGTCATCCCGGACGGCGCCGCACGCATGGCGGCCTTCGAAAACGGCACGCTGGATGCCGGCGGGCAAAGCCCGGTCCCCCTCAGCGAGCTGGACCGCCTGACCAAATCCGGCCGACTGAAGGCCACAACCCGGGGCTACCGCTACACCATTACCCCGACCATTCTTGAGTTCAACCTTGACCACCCGCTGCTGTCACGCCTCGACGTTCGCCAGGCGATTGCCCATGCACTGGACCGCGAAGTCATCCGCAAAGTGGTGTACTACGGCTACGCCGAAACCAGCTACTCGCCTATCCCGAAAAGCTTCGCCAATTATGTCTACGAAGGCCCCAACCCGTACCCGTTCGACACCGAGGCCGCCAACGCACTGCTGGACAAGGCCGGGCTGACAAAAAAAGGCCCCTGGCGCTTCAGCCTGACCCTCGATCCGCTGCCCTACGGCGACAGCTACAGCCGCACCGCCACCTATGTGCGCAGCGCTCTGGCGCGTATTGGCATCGAAGTGAAGCTGCGCGCCCAGGACTTCCCCACCTACATCAAGCGCATCTATACCGACCGCGACTTTGATTTCGCCGTGGTCGGCATGGGCACCCTGTATGACCCTACCGTCGGTGTTCAACGCCTGTACTGGTCAAAGAACTTTCGCAAAGGCGTGCCCTTCTCCAACGGCACCCACTACAACAACCCTGAAGTCGACCGCCTGCTGGAAAGCGCTGCCGTGGAGACCGATGAACAAAAACGCGGCGATCTGTTCAAGGCGTTCCAAAAAATCGTTATCGAAGAGGTGCCGTCCATCACCCTTGTGATGCAGCAGCAGGTCTCGGTGTACAACTCGCGGGTCAGCGGCTTCGAAGACGACGCCAACGGCCTGGACAGCAGCCTGGCCAATATCAGCCTGGCCGCCAGCGGTGGCGAGCATGCTTGAGCGACGCAGAATGTGGCGCCTGTCACGGCGCACCTTGTGGCAGGCCATCCCCACCGTGATCGGCATCCTGGTACTTAATTTTCTGCTGCTGCGGCTGATCCCCGGCGACGCGGTAGACGTGCTGGCCGGTGAATCCGGGGGCGCCAGCGCCGAGACGCTGATCCAGTGGCGCAGCCATTTCGGCCTGGACTTGAGCCTGATGGACCAACTGCAGCGCTACCTCGTCCAACTGGCCCATCTGGACCTGGGCCTGTCGCCGCGCTTCAACCTGCCGGTCAGCCAACTGGTGCTGGATCGACTGCCCAACACCCTGCTGCTGATGGTCGGGGCACTGGGGCTGGCACTGGCTATCGGGATTGCTGCCGGGACCGCAATGGCGACCTGGGTCGGGCGCTGGCCTGACCGCGTGTTGTCACTGGCGGTGTTGTTGCTCTACTCCACACCGGGATTCTGGATCGGCCTCATGGCGGTGCTGCTGTTCTCGGTCAAACTGGGCTGGCTACCCAACAACGGTTTCCAGACCCTGGGCCTGAACCTCAATGGCCCGGCCTGGCTGCTCGACCGGCTGCAACACGCTGTGCTGCCCGTACTGGCCCTCGCCACGTTTTATATCGCCCTGTATGCCCGCCTGACCCGCGCCGCGATGCTTGAAGTGCAACGCCAGGACTACGTGCGCACCGCTCGCGCCAAGGGGCTCACGCCCTGGCGGGTGGTGTCGCGGCACGTGTTGCGCAACGCCCTGTTGCCCGTCTCGACCCTGGCCGGGCTGCACTTTGCCGCCCTGCTTGGCGGTGCTGCCGTCACCGAAACCCTGTTTGGCTGGCCCGGGCTGGGCCGCCTCACCCTGGAGGCGGTGATGTCCCGCGACTACAACCTGCTGCTGGGCATCCTGTTGTTGTCATCGATGCTGGTGGTGCTGATCAACATCGCCGTGGACCTGCTGCAAGCCTGGCTCGACCCCCGTATCCAGGCCGACTGATAAGGAGCTGCCACATGACTTCTGCCGTGCTGCAAACCGCTCCAACCGGATACAGCGAAAGCGTCTGGACGGCCCTGCTGCGTAACCCCTCGGCACTGATCGGCGCGACGATGCTGGCGCTGGTGCTCATCCTGGCGCTGTTGGCCGGCACGCTCTACCCCGGCGATCCGCTGGACATGGTGGCCATGCCGATGCTCTGGCCCGGCGACGATCCTGGCTACTTTCTGGGCAGCGATTCACTGGGCCGCGACGTGGCTGCCGGTATCGCCCACGGCGCCCGGGGCTCCTTATTGATTGCCGCCAGCGCCACCCTGATCAGCGTGTTGATCGGCGGGCTGGTAGGTGCCTTGGCCGGCTACCACGGCGGCAAGCTGGGGGATGTGCTGATGCGCATCTGCGAAGTGTTCCAGACCGTGCCGTCGTTTTTGCTGGTGATCGTCATCGTGGCCATCGGCAACCCGACACTGGGGATCATCGCGCTGGCGATTGGCATCTCCTCATGGCCAACAGTCGCACGGCTGGTGCGCGCCGAATTCCGTACTTTGCGCGAAGCCGACTTCGTCACCGCCGCCCGCAGCCTGGGCTTCAGCGATAGCGCCATCATCCTGCGCGAAATTCTGCCCAACGCCCTCGCGCCGCTGGTGGTCACCACCTCGATTCTGATCGCCCAGGCGATTCTGGTGGAGGCCGGACTGGCCTTTCTGGGCATGAGCGATCCGAACCAAGCCAGCTGGGGTGCCATGCTCGGCAGTGGTCGCGAACAGATCGCCAGCGGCTGGTACCTGACCGCCCTGCCGGGGCTGGCAATCATCTTCGTGGTGCTGGCCCTCAACCTTCTGGGCGACGGTCTTAACGACGCCCTCAACCCTCGCCTGCGACGGTATATCCCATGAGCCTTCTGGACGTACGCGGTTTGCGCGTGAGCTACGACAACGCCGATGCGGTAAAAGACCTGAGTTTCACGTTGCAGGCTGGCGAGACCCTGGCACTGGTGGGTGAATCCGGCTGCGGCAAATCCACCACGGCCCTGGCGCTGATGGGCCTGCTGCCGGACAACGCCCGGCTGGGCGGCCAGGTCTTATTTGAAGGCCAGGACCTGCTGAGCATCGCGCCCCGGCAGATGCGCCAGTTGCAAGGCAACGCGCTGGGGATGATTTTTCAGGACCCGCTGTCCAGCCTCAACCCGGTATTGACCCTGGGCGAACAGGTGGCCGAAAACCTGCTGGCGCACACCGACCTCACCCGTCGCCAGGCCTGGAAGCGCGCCGAAGAACTCTTTGCGCTGGTGCAACTGCCCCGCCCCGCGGCGCACCTGCGCGAGTACCCGCAACATTTGTCCGGCGGCCAGCGCCAGCGGGTTGTGATTGCCATGGCGATTGCTTGCCAGCCGCGCCTGTTGATCGCCGACGAGCCGACCACCGCGCTGGATGTGAGCGTGCAAGCGCAAATCCTCGAATTGCTGGCGCGATTGCGCGGTGAACTGGGCATGGGCCTGCTGTTGATCACTCATGATCTGGGCGTGGTTGGCCAACACGCCGACCGGGTGATCGTGATGCATGACGGTAACGCGCTGGAAAGCCAACCGACCCGCGCCCTGATCGATCGCCCGCAACACCCCTACAGTCGCGGCCTGCTTCAGGCTTCGCTGGGAGCGGAACATGACCAGCACTACCTGAACAACCGCCTGGCCGAAATCAACATCGAACGCCAGCCCGGCCAGGCCACGCGCTACAGCGTCAACAGCAGCCACTACGGGCCGGGGCGCAAGCCACGGGCACCCGCGGGCAACCCGGCGCTGCTCAAGGTCAGCGACCTGACCACAGGCTACGGCGACAGCACTGTGCTCAACCGCATCAGCCTGGAAGTGGGCGAGCGCGAAAGCGTGGGGCTGGTCGGCGAATCGGGCTGCGGCAAGTCGACCCTCAGCCGCACCCTGCTGCGCTTGCTGCCTGCACGCGGCGGTACTGTCGAGTTCGACGGGAGCGACATCGCCAGCCTCGCCGGTAAGGAGCTGCTGGGCTGGCGACGTCAGGTGCAAATGATTTTCCAGGACCCCTATGCCGCGCTCAATCCGCGCCACAGCGTGGAGACTATTCTCGACCGCGTGCAGCGCCTGCACGGGCAGAACGACCCAGGGCAGCGCCAACAGGCACGCCTGGCAATGCTCGACTCCGTCGGCCTGGCGCGCAGCAGTCTGGCGCGTCTGCCCCACCAGTTCTCCGGTGGCCAGCGCCAGCGCATCGGCATTGCCCGAGCGCTGATCCTCAAGCCCCGGCTGGTGATCTGCGACGAGCCGGTGTCGGCACTGGATGTCTCGACCCAGGCCCAGATTCTCAACCTGCTGGTGGAACTGCGCGAAGAGCTGGGCCTGTCCTACCTGTTTATCTCCCACGACCTGTCGGTGGTGCGCTATTTCGCCGACCGGATCCTGGTGATGGAACAAGGGCAGATTGTCGAGCAAGCCACCCCGCACACCCTCTGGCACTCACCCCAGCACCCTTACACCCGTCGCCTGTTGGCGGCGATACCGGGCGCTGCGGCGCCGAGCCCCCCACCCCCTGCCTGTATCCGGTCTGCGCTTTGCCGTTGGCTGGTAATTCCAAGGAGCATCACATGTCGCAAATAGACTCAGCCTGGGGCGCCGTCCCGTCGGCCGAATACGAAGACCTGGCGCAACGTTTTCGCCCCCTGTTCGCCCGGATTCGCGAGGGTGCAGTGGATCGCGAACTGGAGCGGCGCTTGCCGATCCAGGAACTGCAATGGCTCAAGGAAGCAGGTTTCACCACGGTTCGCGTACCCAAGGCATACGGCGGCGCGGGCGCCAGCCTGCCCGAGCTGTTCAACCTGCTGATCGAGCTGGCCGAGGCCGATTCGAATCTGGTGCAGTCATTGCGCGGGCACTTTGGTTTTTGCGAAAACCTGCTCAACAGCCGCGATCGTGAGTATCAGGGCATTTAGCTGGAGCGACTGGGCCGTGGCGAGACCGTCAGCCCGGCGTCCGGCGAAGTGGGCAACGCCAAACAGCTTGAATTCGGCACCCGCCTGAGCCTGCACGGCGGCCATTGGCAACTCAGCGGCAGCAAGTTCTACACCACGGGGGCGCTGTATGCCGACTGGGTCGATGTCAGCGCCAACAACCCTGATGAACAGCGGGTCTCGGTGACTGTACGCACCAGCGACCCCGGGGTTGAAATCATTGATGACTGGAACGGTTTCGGCCAGACCCTGACCGCCAGCGGCACGACCCATTTTCGCGAAGTGCCGGTCGATCCGATCAACGTCATCCTGGCTGAAAACCGCTTTCGCTATTCACCGGCTTTTTACCAGACCGTGCACACCGCGACCCTGGCCGGAATTGGCCGGGCGCTGGCCGCAGAGACGGCCGGGCACGTGGCCAGGCGCACCCGCAGCTTCAGCAGCGGCAATGCCCCGCGCGTGGCTCAGGATCCACAAGTGCTGCAAGTCGTGGGCAACCTGCGCAGCGCGGCCTACACCGCGGGAGCCATCACGGCACTGAACGCACAGGCCCTGCAACGCGCCCATGAAGCGAGTTTGAGCGACGACGAACAGGCCCTGACCCTGGCGGTGAACATCGCGGAACTGGAAGTGGCGCAATCACAAACCATCGTTTCGGACCTGATCATCAAGGCCAGTGGCGATTTGTTCGATGCGCTGAGTGCGTCGGCCACCCTCAAGCCATTGGGGCTGGACCGTTTCTGGCGTAATGCGCGGACGTTGTCGTCCCACAATCCGCGTATCTACAAGAGCCGCATCGTGGGTGACTTCGCGGTCAACGGCACACCGCCGCCTGCGCAATGGCGCATTGGCGTGGCGTAGGATAAAAATCACGAAAAACCTGTAGTCGCTGCCGAAGGAACGAGGCTGCGTTGGTGTGGTGCGGCACTCCGGCGCAGCCGTCGTAAAACCTGAGATCACGATTTATCAGTTAGACCGCAAACTCAGGTTTTACGATTGCTTCGCAATCGGACGCAGCCTCGTTCCTTCGGCAGCGACTACAGGGGCAGGCCATTGGGCTCAATGACACACCAGCCCATCCCCAATCTTCAGGCTGTCCACCAACAAGGCATTACTGCGCAAATCCCAGGCGCGGGTCTGGCCGCCACGGGCCTGCCAGTCATGCAACGCCGCATTGATCAGCGCCCGGCTCTGTTTGTCGGTGCGGCTCAGGTAAACCCGTACATCACTGCTCGCCTTTAATGTCTGCGGCAACAACGTGTAGAAACGCCAGTCCGGCGCCTGTGCAAGCGCCTGCAAGCTGTTGCGTTCTTCAGCCAACAGGTTGCACTCGCCCGCCATAAACGCCACCGCGGCACGAATCGACGACACATAGGTTCGCAACTCGGCGCCCTGTTGCGTCAAGGTTTGCGCCCAGGGACTGCCAACGGCAATGCACACGCTTTGCCCCTGTATCGGGCGCCGAGGTGCATTACGCAAGCCAATCAAAGCCCCCTCCCGGTACTGCACCGGCAACTTGCGCAAACTCGCCACCCGATCAGCCGTCACAGGCAGCTTCAAGCTCCCGGCTATCACCAGATCGACGCTGCCATCGTTCAAGTTGGTCATATCGGGCAACGCCTGCAGTTGCACCTTCAAGCCAAGGTAAGACCCCAGGGCTTCGGCCAACTGACTGTCCAGTTCATCCGGCTCGGCAACCAGCGCTTCCTGTCCCAGGGTCGGGCGCGGATAACTGCGTACACCCACGCGCAACACCTGCCGCTGTTCGGCTGCCTGCAACAGCGGCCCCCGGGGCATATCGCCCGGTGCCGCAGGCCAGTGCCAGGCGACCAGCGCCGCTGCGCCAATCACCGCTGCCGCCAACCACCTAACCACCGTGGCGCAAGCCCCGGCGCCAATAGGTAAAACGTCGCTCCAACAAAGCCAGCAAAAAGTTCAGCAGCAAACCCACCACCGCTAACAGCAGAATGCCTGCGTACATGCTGGGGATCTGGAACACCTCCTGGGAATTGAGCGTCAGAAAACCCAACCCGGAATGAGCACCGATCATCTCGGCGGCCACCAGTGCGGTGATGCAATACGCACCCGCCAGACGAATCCCGGTAAAGATCGAAGGCGACGCCGCTGGCAGTACGATTTTGGTAAACAGAAACCAGCGGTTCGCCCCCATCGACAGCGCCGAGTTGATCAGCAACCCATCGACCTGCTTCACCCCGCTGATGGTACTCAACAGAATCGGCCAGAACGACGCCCAGAAAATGATCGCGATCTTGGACAATTCACCAATGCCCAAAAACAGAATAAACACCGGGAACAATGCCAGCGCCGAGGTCTGGCGAAAGAACTGCAACAACGGATCAAGCACGCTTTCGACCCGTGCAAACCAGCCCATCATCAAC
Organism: Pseudomonas sp. ML2-2023-6; assembly: GCF_037055265.1. NCBI lineage: Bacteria > Pseudomonadati > Pseudomonadota > Gammaproteobacteria > Pseudomonadales > Pseudomonadaceae > Pseudomonas > Pseudomonas sp. ML2-2023-6. The sequence goes on from NZ_CP146347.1 coordinate 5,251,683, forward strand.
CCCAGGCTGACACCCGAGGCGATGGCCAGCAGCAACCCGGCAAAAGAGCGAAACAGGCTGGCCTGCACGTGCTTGAGCAAGTCACCACTGCTGGCCAGGTCCAGCACCGCACCCAACACCGCCGACGGCGGGCTCAGGTAGCCGGGGTTGACGATCCCCAATTGCGGCAACGCCTCCCAAAGGGCCAGGAACGCCACAATGCCCACGGTGCTGTCGAACACCCGGCGTGAAGTCAATTTAAAGCCCATGGTCATACTCCAATCCGATAACCACCCAGAGTCGCAATGCTCTGCCAGTTCTGATGCGTCGCCGCTGCTGCTGGCTCACGGGTTATGTCGCTCACTTCATCGCGCAGGGCCTCCCAGGCGCGCTGGCGATAGTGAACAAAGGCTTGGGTATTGCGCAGTTCAGGAAGGCGGGGGCGGGCCAGGTCGATATCGAAAATCTCTTTGATCCGCCCCGGACGCTGAGTCATCACCGCCACCCGATCCGACAGGAAGATCGCTTCGTCCAGGCTGTGGGTGATGAACACGATGGTTTTTTTATGGGTGTCCCAGATGCGCAGTAACTCGCTCTGCAAGGTCTCGCGAGTTTGCGCGTCCAGGGCCGCGAAGGGCTCGTCCATCAACAGCACGTCCGGGTCGTAGGCCAGCGAACGGGCAATGGCCACGCGCTGGCGCATGCCGCCGGACAACTCGTGGGGGTAGCGCGAGGCAAAGCCGTTGAGTCCCACCAGCTCTAGGTATTCGCGGGCGGTTTCCAGTCGCTGTGCCTTGCCCGCGCCGCGGATCTCCAGGCCCACGGCGATGTTGTCGAGCACCGTGCGCCAGGGCAAGAGTGCATACCCCTGAAACACCACCCCCTGATTGCGGTTGATGCCTTGCAGGGGTTTGCCGTCCACCAGCAAGTCACCGCCGGTCTTGTGCGCAAGCCCGGCGAGGATGTTCATAAAGGTCGACTTGCCGCAGCCCGACGGCCCGAGAATGGAGAGAAACTCGCCCTCGCGTACCTGCAGGTCGAACCCCTCCAGCACGGGCACCCGCTCCTCACGCCCGGATTCATCGCGGGCCTGGAATTCCATGCTCAGGTCTCGGGCGACGATCTTGTGGGCCGTCATCAGGCGTGCCCCTGGGCGAACGGATTAAATTCGTTGGTGTAGACATCCTTGACCGCAATCGAGCCTTTTTTGATCTTGCCTTCGTTCTCCAAAATATCGATGTAGTACTGAATCGGCGGTTCGGTGACGACCAGGTCGTCGACATAGGCAAAGCGCTCCACCAGTTCAAGCTTCATGCCGATGCGCTCGGAGGTGATCTTGCGCGCATCATCGGGGTTGACATTGACCCAGTTCGCCGCCCGGGCGATGGCGTTGACCACGTCGCGGGTCGCCTCCGGGTGCTCGCGACTGAACTTGCCATACACGCTGTACGGCGCCATGCCACCCAGCCCGCCGTCCAGGTCGAAATCGCTCCACAACTTGCGCAGCGCCGGGTTGTTCTCGGCACCACCGGACGATGGTGGGTGGATGATGGCAACGTCGATATTGCCGGTGGCCAGGGTTTGTTCGCCCTGATTGTCCGGCACCACGACCCAGTTGATCTTGTCGACATTGACGCCCTGCTCGCGCAGGTACTTCTTGGTGACGAACTCGGCGCACGCACCGAAGCTGTTGAAGCCGACGGTTTTACCTTCAAGGTCCTTGGGTTTGACGATGCCCGAATTGTCGCGCACGAAGTATTTCATGTGCGGGGCTTCCTGCAGCGTCCTGCCACCGGCGGCGACCACCTTGAGATCCAGGCCACTGGCGATGGCTGAAATCACCAGGGGCACCATGCGCGCACCGAAGTCGATTTCGCCGGTGCCGGTCAACGGAATGATCTGCGGTGCGGCGATGCGCCCGATGTACTTGGGCCGTGCGCGGGTGCCCTCGAAATAGCCGAGGGAGTCAGCGACGTAGACCAGATCGAATGACGGGTTGTCCGGGTACTTGAAGTCCACGACTTGATCGGCGCGGCTCTTGATCACGGCGGCGCTTTTACCGGCGCCCGCGTCCTTTTTTTCGCAACCGGGCAGCAGAATGCCGGCAGCGCCAACTGCGCCCAGTACGGCGCAACTTCTAAGAAAAGCTCTTCTGTTATTGATCGGGTTCATGCCCGCTCCTTATGGTCTTATAGTAGCCCCGTAGCAGCTGACGAGCTCCGCGAGGCTGCGTTCGGCTGCGAAGCAGTCGCAAATCCATGCACCACTGTTAATCAGATACACCGCGATCAGAGGGTTTACGAGGGCTGCGCCCTCGAACGCAGCCTCGCGGAGCTCGTCAGCTGCTACAGGTAATCAGTTAATGCTCAGGCTGTTTTAAGGGCGTAGCGCGACTCCGGGCGCGTCAGGCCGTAGTGCTCGCGCAAGGTGCTGCCCGCGTACTCGGTGCGGAACAAACCGCGCTTGCGCAAAATCGGCAGCACTTCATCCAGGAATACTTCAAAGCCATCGGGAAATGCCGGAGGCATCACGTTGAAACCATCGGCCGCGCCGCTGCGGAACCACTGCTCGATCAAATCGGCAATCTGCACCGGGGTACCCACCGGCACCCAGTGCCCACGCGCTCCAGCCAAGCGGTTGATCAACTGGCGCAAGGTGGCGTTTTCACGGTCGACGATATCGATGATCAATTTGAAACGGCTGGACTGGCTTTCAGTACCGCTAAAGTCGATCAGGTGGCGCGGGAATGGCGCATCCAGGTCATGTCCAGTCAGGTCCACGCCCAACATGCGCCGCAGTTGGCCCAGGGAAACGTGGGGCAGCACCAGTTCGTTGAGCTCGTCGAATTTACGCTGAGCCTCGGCTTCGGTACTCGCGATATACGGACTGATGCCCGGAAGGATTTTCAACTGGCGCGGGTCGCGGCCCACGGCCTTGGCCCGGGCCCGAATGTTATTGGCAAATTCGGTGGCGCTTTGCAGGGTCTGGTGCGCAGTAAAAATCGCTTCGGCATGCCTGGCGGCGAAATCACGGCCATCCTCGGAAGAACCGGCCTGCACCTGCACCGGCCGCCCCTGGGGCGAACGCGGCGAATTCAGCGGTCCCTTGACCTTGTAGTAGGCGCCAACATGGTTGATCGCATGCACCTTGCCACTGTCGGCAAACACTCCGGCGCTCTTGTCCAGCACCAGTGCATCATCTTCCCAGCTGTCCCATAAATCCCCGACCACTTGCACGAACTCTTCGGCCTGGGCGTAACGATCATGGGCCGAAGGGTGTGCGTCGAGGCCAAAATTGGCAGCGGCGGCGGCCATTGAAGTAGTGACGATATTCCAACCGGCGCGACCTTTACTCAAGTGGTCGAGCGCGCTGAATGAGCGGGCCAGGTTGTAGGGTTCGCTGTAGGTGGTACTGGCCGTAGCGATCAGGCCAATGCGCTGGGTAACTGCAGCAATGGCCGCCAGCCAGGTCACCGGTTCAAAGCGGATCCGCAGGCCTTCACGGCCGCTTTCGGCCAGTGACGGTGAGTCGGCAAAGAAGATCGCATCGAGCTTTTCCCGTTCAGCGCGCAATGCAAGCTGCTGGTAATAACCGATGTCCATCGACGATTCCGGCACCGACTGCGGGTGGCGCCAGGCGGCTTCGTGATGACCATTGGGGTAGATAAACAGATTGAGGCTGAGCTGACGTTCGGACATTTTCCGTTCTCTGAATTTTAGGTAGCAAGGGTTCAGTGCAATTCGGCGAAGTCGCTCAGCACATCGTCGCGCAGGGCGATAAAGCGGCTGTCACTACGGTTGCGCGGGCGCGGCAAATCGATATCGAGGATGCGGCGGATACGCCCTGGATTGGGCTGCATAACGACCACGCGGTCGCCCAGAAATACCGCTTCATCCACATCGTGGGTGACCAGGATCATGGTGATTTTTTCCTTGGCCCAGATGTTTTGCAGCTCGCCTTGCAGGCGGGCACGGGTCAAGGCATCGAGGGCCCCCAGCGGCTCGTCCAGCAACAGCACGCTGGGGCGATTGACCAGGCCGCGAGCGATAGCCACCCGCTGGGCCATGCCGCCGGAGATCTGGTGCGGGTAGGCATCGATAAAGTCTTGCAGGCCCACCAGTTCAATGTGCTCGCGCACGGTGTCGCGCTTTTCCTTTGCGCTCAGCGGCGAATTCTTGAGGGCAACTGCAACGTTCTGCTCAACATTGAGCCAAGGGAACAAACGGTGATCCTGAAACACGATGCCGCGCTCAAGACCGGTGCCGTCGATGGGCTTGCCGTCGAGCAGGATGCGCCCGTCGTATTCCTCGTCCAGTCCCAGGATCAACCGCAACAAGGTGGATTTGCCGCAACCGCTGGCGCCGACGATGCTGATGAATTCGCCGGGGGCGATGTTGAGCTGAATATTGTCCAGGACCTGCAATTGGCTGGTGCTGCCCGGTCGGGAAGCAAAGCGCTTGCTGATGTTTTCCAGGGTCAGGCTGTTATTGAGCATGCTGCAATCCTTCTGAAAGTGCCGATCAACGCGGGTCAATGCCGTACAGGCGCTGCATCCGTCGCTCAAAAATCCGGGCCAGGGCATTGAGGCTCCAGCCCACCAGGCCGATGACCACCATGCCGAACAGCACCAGGTCCATCATGAAATGCTCACTGCCATCGATCAGCGTGTTGCCAATGCCCTCCCCCGATACCAGCAGGTATTCGGCACCGATAGTTGCCAGCCACGAGTACACCAGCGCCAGATACAGCCCGGTGAAAATCGACGGCAAGGCGGCGGGCAGCATGACCCCGACGATGGTTTGCCAGCGGCTGAAGCGGTATACCCGCGCCACTTCCAGCAAATTGGGCGGGACGTTGCGCAGCCCGTCGCAGGTGTTGACCACCACCGGCACCAATGCCGCCAGCGACAGAAACACCACCTTGGCCACATCCCCCAGGCCGAACCACACCGAGATCAGCGGGATCCAGGCGAACAGCGAAATCTGCTTGAACGTATTGAAACTTGGGCCCACCAGACGCTCGAAGTAGTGCGACAGGCCAAGCAGGCAGCCCAGCACCAGCCCAAGCGTGGTGCCGATAAAAAAGCCACTGAGGTTGCGCGCCAGACTGGCGCTGATGGCCCGCCAGAATTTGCCTGATGCAATCTGGTCCCAGGCCGTGGCTGCGACTTTTTCCGGTGAAACCAGCAGACCGGACTGGCTCCAGCCCATGTGCGAGGCCAGCCACCACAGGGCGACGGCGCCAATCGGCAACACCCAACCGCGATAGCGACGGCTGCTGCCATGACTGATTGCCAGTGCGCTACTCATGACAGGCGCCCCGCTGCAGGTGCGCGACCACGATTGAGGCGCCGCTCGGCGTAATCGAAACCGCGATCGATCAACAGGCCGATCCCGCCGACCACCACCACGGCAGCCATCACCAGATCCAGCTGGAACAGTTGACGACCATAAACAATCAGGTAACCCAGCCCTTCGCTCGACGCCACCAGCTCAACCACCACCAGCGATAGCCAGGCCTTGGTGAAGCCCAGACGCAGGCCGGTAAACAGGGTTGGAACAGCCGCAGGCAAGACGATAAAAATCACGCTCTGCCAGCGACTGAAACCGTATGCCCGCCCGGCCTCCAGCAAGCCCTTGGGCGCTTGATGGAAAGCCTGCAAGGTACACAGCGTGATCGGCACCAGGGCCGCCTTGGCAATCAGCACATACTTGAGCGGCTCACCGATGCCGAACAGCAACAAGGCAAACGGCAGCCAGGCCAGTACCGGAATTTGCACAATGGCGTTGAAGGTGGGCAGCAGATAATCCTCGATGGTTTTCGACAGCCCCATGGCCAGCCCCAACACCACACCAATGGAGGCCCCGAGGGCAAAACCGACCACCACCCGCTGCAGGCTGGCGGCGGCATTTATCCACAGGTCGCCGGAGGCGAAGAGGTCCGAAAGGGTTTCGTAAACATAGGCGGGTGGCGGCAAGACCTGCTCTGACAGCCAGCCCTGCTCCACCCCCAGATACCACAGGCCCAACACGGCCAGCGGCAACAGCCAAGGCAAGGCTCTGTCACCCAACTGCGAAGACCAGGCCCAAGTGCGCGGCACCTCGACCTTGCGTACCGGGCGCGTCGGTGCTGGCGGCAAGCGCTGGACGTTGCCCTTCGGTAGCGCCGGTACGTACTGCTCTGGTGCAACTGTCTGTGCCCTGGCCATATGCGTGGTTCCTTAGCTATTACAAAAAACGGAGTTCCTGTTAGCGACCTTGTGGGAGCGGGCTTGCTCGCGATGCAGACGACATGGTCTGTCTGGATAACCGCGTCGATTCAATCGCGAGCAAGCCCGCTCCCACAGGGGTATCCCCATAGGGGTATGCAGTTACTTGCCCGCTACAGCATTGCCTTCAGGCTGCTTGCCATCCGTGCCATAGGCCGTCCAGAAGTTCTCCAGGCCTTTGGCCTTGAGCGCGGTCTGCAGGTAGCCGGGCTCAAACCAGCCATCGATGCTGACCGGACGGCGGATCAATTTTTCGTCCTTGGCCTGATCCGCCACCGCCTGATAGCGGCTGACCAAAAAGGTGTCGATCAGCGGCGAAGCCCTGTCCCGCAGGCTGACCCCAGTGAAATCGGCGCGCAGTGAGTCCACAGGGTCATTGCTTTTGGCCCACTCGGTGAAGACCTCATCACGGTGGCTGTCTTCAGAGGTCCAATGCGCGGCATCCACCAGCGTATCGACCACTTTTTGCACATTGGCCGGATGCTCTTTTTCATAAGCACCACGCACCACCAATGCGGTTTGACGGGTGTAGCGCACATCCTGATCCGGGTTGTCGTAAACGATGTCGATCAGGCCCTTGTCACGCAGCTTGAACAGTTCACGACCGCCAAAGGCGGCATCCACACCGTTGGAAACCAGCGCTGCCTGAGTGCTGCCGGTATCGAGGTTGATGACCTTGATATCGCGCTCGGTCAGACCGTGCTCGGCCAACAGGTTGATCGACACCAGATGGCCGTTGGTACCGCGAAACACCGCGACTTTCTTGCCTTTAAGGTCTTCGATAGTCTTGATCTCAGAGCCTTTTGGCACCGCCAGATACAGATTGGCTCGCACACCCAGTGCTGCCAGCAGCCTGGTGTCCAGCCCATTGGAGCGCCCGACCACTGCGGGCAAGTCGCCCTGGTAGGCGAAGTCCAGCTGCTGATTGGACAAGGCTTCGTTAACCGCAGGGCCAGCCCCTTTGAAGAAGAACCACTGCACCTCGGTGCCCGTTCCGGCGAAGGCTTTTTCCAGCAGTTGCTGGTTGCGCACTATGCCCAGGGGCGAGCCGCTGAACGTGACCGGATCACCGCCACCGGCGCTCGCCACGCCGATGCGCAACACATCGGCCTCGGCCAGCGGTACAGCCATGACCACAGCCAGCACGGCAGCGATGCGGGTCTTGCGCAGCAGGGTATTTACTTTGAATGAGGCCATGGGCAGATCTTCCTTGGAGCGATGAGGTGCGGCCCGTCAGGCGGCGAGGTGTTTTTTGTCGGCTTCGGTTTTCGGCGAGCGGGTGTCCGGGGTCGGCTTGAGCGCTTGGCTCAGGCGGCCGTCCACACCCACCGGCACATCGCCGTCGATGGTGGTGCGGCGCACGATGCGCTGGGCATCGCCGTAGTCGTTGATCGCTATATGCTGGGTGGCGCGGTTGTCCCAGATCACCACATCGCCTTCCTGCCAGCGCCAACGCACGGTGTTGTCGACATGGGTAATGCGGTCGTGGAACAGGCGAATCAGCTGCTTCGAGTCGCTGCTGCTGACACCCTGGATCTCTTTGACAAAGTGCCCCAGCAACAAACTTCTTTCGCCAGACTCCGGATGAACGCGAACTAACGGATGTTCGGTTTCATAAACTTGGGCGGTGAATTGTTCGCGATAACGCTTAAGGCCAGACTCATCGGTATTACGCGGCGCGGCATAGTCATAAACATTGGTATGCAAGGCGCGCAGGCTGTCGGCAAGTTGCTTTAGAGGTTGTGGCAAGTCGGCATAGGCTGACGCCGTATTGGCCCACACGGTGTCGCCGCCATAAGGGGGAATGACCACACCGCGCAAGATCGAAATTTTTGGATAATTGGCAACAAAGGTCACATCGGTGTGCCAGGAGTTGGCTCGGGTTTCCTTGGCATCCAGATTCAGGATGGCAGCACTTTGCTCGGCAGAGCGTACGGTTGGATGGGGTACTTGATCGCCGAAACGTCGGGAAAACGCTTCATGCTCAGCGTCATCCAGATGCTGGTCACGGAAGAACAGGACTTTATATTTCAACAAGGCCTGATTAATAAACTCGAACGCTTGGGCACTGATATCACCGCCCAGTTTAACGCCTTCAAGTTGTGCACCAATTCGACCCGCCACGGGTTTTACTTGAATAGTCATTACGCCACTCCTGCCTCACGAGTTGTTGTGGACAGATCATAAAGGCATAAAAGTAGCGCTGACTAATCACTATTTAATCTAAAGATAGATGGGCATTTTAATAGAACAAAGACTATTTAAACTCCGACAAACAGTTATAAATCCTAGGGTTGTAAGTTAATAACCAATTTAATTATTTACCTGTTTACTTGGCCGCCTGCACCACCGCTGAACGCCCTGGCAAGCGGCCATTGAGCACCGCGTAGGCCACCAACCCGATCAGTAGCCCCCAGAATGCCCCGCCAATACCCAGCAACGTGATGTTGGCGGCGGATGCCAGAAAGGTGATCAGCGCCGCTTCCCGGGATTTGGCGTCTGCCATCGCGCTGGCCAGGCTGCCACCGATGGTGCCGAGTAACGCAAGCCCGGCCAGAGTCGTGATAAAAGTGGCTGGGAATGCCATGAATACTGCCGCCAGGGTCACGCCGAAAATCCCCACCAGAATGTAAAACACCCCCGCCGCAATGCCTGCGATCCAGCGTTTGGACGGATCCTGCGAGGCTTCCTTGCCCGTACAAATAGCCGCTGTGATCGCCGCGATGTTGAACGCGTGGGAGCCAAAAGGCGCCATCAGCAAAGAACCGAGCCCGGTGAGCGTGACTATCGGATTGGCGCTGGTTTTATACCCGTCGTTACGCAGCACCAGCATGCCGGGCATGTACTGCCCGGTCAGGGTGATCAGAAACAATGGCAGCGCCACGCTGAGCAGAGCATTGAGTGAGAACTCGGGCCGGGTGAAGACCGGCGTCGCCAATTGCAGTGACAGGCCCGTCAGGTCAACACGCCCCTGACTCAGCAGAAATACCAGCCCCAACACCAGAATGCCCACCACGGCGTAGCGCGCACTAAAGCGTTTGAGTACCAGGTAGGCGGCGATCAACAGCCCGACCAGCAGCGGGTCAATGCTCATGCCGGCAAACGCGCCGATACCGAACTGCAACAGGATCCCGCCCAGCAACCCGGCAGCTATACCCGGCGGGATCAAGCGAATGAGCTTTTCGAAATAGCCGGACAAACCCAGCAGCACGAAGGCCGCAGCCGAGATCATGTACGCACCTATCGCTTCGGCATAGGGCGTGGTGGCCAGCGCCACAACCAGAAACGCCGCAGCCGGTGTCGACCAGGCAGTGATGATCGGCGCACGGTATTTCCAACTGAGAAACAACCCGCTCACCCCTACCCCAATCGATACCGACCACACCCACGAGGCGGTCAGTTCAGGGCTCAACCCGGCGACCTTGGCCGCCTGAAAGACCAGAATGAACGTACCGCCATAATTGACGATCACCGAGATTAAACCCGCGATAACCGGGTGAAGCAGATCGCGTAAACGCAGGGTTGAAGTTGAGGCGGTGGATGACATGGCGATGCTCCGTGCAAGTGGCGACGGGCAAAGTGTACGGATAGAATGGCCCGCCATTGCAGGCCAATTTACCCATCTAGAGCAGACCACATGGGCAAAACATTTGAGCTTGAAACCCTGAAAATCCGGCTCAACGATGTCGAGTTTCAACCGTTGGATTTGCACCAGCGAATTCAGCGAGCCCTGCGCAGCCTGATCCTCGACGGTGCTCTGGACCCCGGCCTGAAACTGCCCGCCACGCGAGTGCTGGCCCGGTCGCTCGGGGTAGCTCGCGACACGGTGGAGAACGCTTATGTACAATTGCAGCGTGACGGTTTTATTGTGCGCCGCGAAGGTTCGGGCAGTTATGTCTGCCAGAGTGTCGGCAGCCAATTGCACGGGGTAAGGCGCAGTCGCAATCAACGACCTGCGGCCCTGCGCAGCCAGGCGCTGCCCGGTTCGGGCTTGAGTCGACGCGGGCAAATGATCCTCGACAGCGGCGGCGTAAACGATCAACAGATGATCAGGGCGTTTGCCACCGGCCTACCGGAAACCCGCTCTTTTCCCGTAGCGGTCTGGGAACGCCTTCAGCGCCAGGTCATGAAGGAACACCGCGCCCATATTTTGTTGCACGGCGACCCGCAAGGCGCCGAGCCGCTGCGCAAAGCCATTGCAACGTACTTGAACCTTGAGCGCGGGGCCAAGTGCGTCCCCGAACAGATTCTGGTGCTGAGCAGCACCCGTCAGGCCCTGTTCCTGTGTGCCCAGTTACTGGTCGACGCCGGTAAACCGATCCTGCTCGAAAACCCCGGCTACTTCGGTGCAAAAAAAGCTTTTGAGAGTGCCGAGGCCCAGATTGTGCCGATAGACGTTGATGCCCTGGGCATCCGCACCGACCTGCTGCGCGCCGACCGCAGCGGCGCAAACTGTGTGTATGTCACGCCGTCTCATCAATACCCCACCGGGGCGACCTTGCCACTGCAGCGCCGTCTGGAGTTGATCAACTGGGCGCTCGAGCAGAGCAAGTGGATCATCGAGGACGACTACGACAGCGAATTCCACTACGACGGTTTGCCCACCGCCTGCGTGCAGGGGCTGGATAAACACCAACGCACGCTCTATATCGGCACTTTCAGCAAGACGCTCTATCCGGGCTTGCGCATGGCCTACATGGTGCTGCCTGACGAGTTGGTCAAACCTTTCACCTATGCGCGCAGCATCATGGACGGCCACACGCCCCAAGTCCTGCAACTGACCCTGGCGCGCTTTATGGAAGATGGTCACTACAACGCCCACGTGCGTGCCATGCGCAAACTCTACGCCGGGCGTCGGGCCACGATGCTCGACGCTATCGACCGACATTTGCCGGGCATCGTCACCGCCCTGCGTCCGCAAGGCGGGTTACAGATCCCCTGTTTTCTGGCCGAAGGCCTGTCAGAACAAACAACCATTCGCCAAGCTGCCGCTGCCGGTATCCAACTGCCCGGCCTGAGCCGCCTTTACGCAGGCAAAGAGAAGCAACAAGGCTGGCTGTTGGGTTATTCATCCCTGACCGCCCATGAAATCGAGACCGCCATGGCGCGACTGGCCAGCGCCATTAGCTAGAGGCTGTTCTCTGAAGCGATTTCTGCCTCTTGTGGGAGCGTTGCTCTTAAGTGAACAACATTGCACCCGTAGACTGGTTTGTTGGCTGGTTTGTGCCGGTACGGATTTAGCCCATCGTACTTTTGATAAATATATAACGCGCCTGTCGCCAATCAGGCGCGTGCTGCCTCAGTGCGTTGCCAGCGTGTCCAGCGATTTATCGACATAACCCTTGGCCAGCTCCACCAAGTGCACGGTCGACAACACCAAGTCGCGCGCGGGCCCGCTCAAGCCATTCCCCGCCTCATTCGCGCAGGCACCCGCACAGCGCAACAAGTCTGACGCCTGGGCCAAAGCCGCTTCTGAATTGACGCTGTCCGGGATGGCATACAGGGCCGTGCCCACAGGGCGAAAAGGCTTATGGTTTTGCAGGTAATAATTGAGCGCACGCTCGGTGGCGATACGGTCCAGCAACGGGTCGTGACTGTCAGCAGCATCGAGGGGAGAAACAGGGGGATCGGGAGTGATTTTTTTCATCGTGAAGACTCCTAGTACATCAAAAGGAGCTGTCACTTATCGCGACTAAACGAATGGGTGGCAGCCGTGCGCAGGTTAGTCGACCGGTGTACTAGGAACCCGGCGCACCCGAAGGCGCCCTGCGCACGGCCACCATAAAACGCAGGCCGAAAAAAAGCGCCTCGCTAAGGTGGCGCATTGCGCCTAGTAACACCGGGCGACTAAACCCGACCGCTGTTTTGCAGCGGTGGAGCGAGACTATTCCCCGATTTGGACAGGCGCAAGCGAACGGGATTTTCTCGGATGTTTCACGGGAATGAAAGCGAATCGTCGTACGAATCACCTGATTATCTCTAGCTAGGCTCACAGAGCTGACCGCCCTTCTTTGGTTTGGCGGCTTAAACTCAGGAGCACATATGAACAATGCAGAACATTCAACCGCCCAATGGCACTTGAATAAGAAACGAGCAGATGCCAACGTAATGACAAATGTCATTACACGAGTCAAAACCATGGCCTCCATCAATATCCGCATCGACGATGAACTCAAAGCCCGCGCCTACAAGGAACTTGAGCGTTTGGGTGTCACCCCCTCGGAACTGGTCCGCCAGGCATTGCAGTACGTAGCCGAACGCGGCCAACTGCCCTTTCGCCCCATGCTGGTGACAGAAGAAGACGAAGCACTCATCAACACCGTGCGCGAACGCCTGGCAGCGCCGCAAAGGGTCAAGGTGACACTGGATGACCTTTGATCTTGAGTTTGACCAGCGCGCCCTCAAGGAATGGCACAAACTCGCTGACACGGTCAGGCTGCAATTCAAGAGCAAATTGTCAGAGGTGTTGCTCAACCCCCGCGTTGAAGCCAACCGGCTGCGCAAGCTGCCCGATTGTTACAAAATCAAGTTGCGCAGCGCGGGTTACCGCTTGATCTATCAGGTCATTGATCAAGAGGTTGTGGTGTTCGTCGTCGCCGTTGACAAGCGCGAACATCAGGCCGCGTATCGCAAGGCGCAAGACCGCTTGAAGTAGACCAGCCCATCAAAGGCAACGGCTAATCCAAAGCCCTTTAACAGCGGGATTTCAACTGGGTTTACCCCTCTGGCATATGCCTTGCACCCTCGCTGTATGCTTTTCGCCAAGGTGCAACTCCCATGATCGAACCACACACAGGCCCTCTGGCCTGGGTCAACGGCAGCGATGCCCCGGAAAAAACCGAAATCAACCTCGGCTTTATGGCCCTCAGTGATTGCGCCTCGGTGGTGGTCGCCGCCACGCAAGGGTTCGCCCAGCCTTATGGCCTGACTCTGAACCTCAAGCGCCAGTCGTCCTGGGCCAGCCTGCGGGACAACCTGGTCAGTGGCCAGATCGACGCCGCCCACAGCCTGTACGGCCTGATCTACGCCGTGCACTTGGGAATTGGGGGCGTGGCGGCCACTGATATGGCCGTGCTGATGGGGCTCAATCAGAATGGCCAGAGCATCAACCTCTCCCACGGTTTGCAAGCCCTGGGCGTGACCCGTCCTGAGGCGCTGCAACAACACGTGCACCAAAGTCGCTCAAAACTGACCTTCGCCCAGACTTTTCCCACCGGCACCCACGCCATGTGGCTGTATTACTGGCTGGCGAGCCAGGGTATCCACCCGCTGCAAGACGTCGACAGCGTGGTGGTGCCACCGCAACAGATGGTCGCGCACTTGCAGGCAGGACGGATTGACGGGTTCTGCGTGGGCGAACCGTGGGCCGCCAGTGCGGTAAAACAGAACATGGGCTTCACCCTGAGCACCACCCAAGCGCTGTGGCCCGACCACCCGGAAAAAGTCCTCGGCTGCACCAAGGCTTTTGTCGAGCAGTACCCCAATACCGCCAGGGCGCTGGTAATGGCGATTCTCGAAGCCAGCCGCTTTATCGAGCAAAGCGCCGAAAACCGGCGCAGCACCGCGCAGTTGTTGAGCGCCCCCGAGTACCTGAATGCCCCCGTTGAGTGCATTGAACCGCGCCTGCTCGGCGACTACCACGACGGGCTGGGCAATCACTGGCAAGACCCCCACGCGCTGCGCTTTCATGGCGACGGCGCGGTCAACCTGCCGTACCTGTCCGACGGCATGTGGTTTATGACCCAGTTCCGCCGCTGGGGCTTGTTGCGCGAAGACCCGGACTACCTGGGCATAGCCCGGCAGGTTCAGCAACTGGCCCTTTACCGCGACGCCGCCAACGCCGTTGGCGTGACCGCTGGTACAACGGACATGCGCAGCAGCCAACTGATCGACGGCAAGGTGTGGGACGGCACGGACCCTGCAGCTTATGCACGAAGCTTTGCGCTGCATGCCATGAGCGCCAACACTCCTCTTCTCGCCCGTCGTTGACTGGAACCTGCCCCATGCTGCGTATCTTGCTGATCAACGACACGGCGAAAAAAGTCGGCCGCCTTAAAGCTGCGCTGACCGAAGCCGGATTTGAAGTCATCGACGAGTCGGGCCTGACCATCGACCTGCCCGGGCGCGTCGAAACGGTGCGCCCGGATGTCATCCTGATCGATACCGAGTCACCCAGCCGCGATGTGATGGAGCAAGTGGTACTGGTCTCACGGGACCAGCCACGGCCGATCGTGATGTTCACCGACGAGCACGACCCCGGCGTGATGCGCCAGGCGATCAAGTCCGGGGTCAGTGCTTACATCGTCGAAGGTATTCATGCCCAGCGCCTGCAACCGATTCTCGATGTGGCCATGGCCCGCTTTGAAAGCGACCAGGCTCTGCGCGCCCAACTGCACGCCCGCGACCAGCAACTGGCCGAGCGCAAGCGCATAGAACTGGCCAAGGGCCTGTTGATGAAAATGAAAACCTGCAACGAAGAAGAGGCCTACACCCTGATGCGACGCCAAGCCATGAGCCGCCAGCAGAAGTTGATTCAAGTGGCGGAACAGATCATAGCCATGAGTGAGTTGCTGGGCTGACACCCTTCCCTGTAAATACTTCAACTGTGGGAGCGAGCAGGCTCGCTCCCACAAGGGGTGAGTTATTCACCTGTTGGCACACTTCTCGCTAAGCACTCACTACCGGTAACCAACGGCGGTTGCCCTACTTACGACAAAGACGTCGCTCACCTCATTCGCCCATGGCGGATCAGGTAGCGGCGTTTTTTCGTTTTGGCAACAGACCCACGCTCATGACTCCTTCTCGAAACGATTAACCGTTGAGGTGCGCGATGAATTCAAGCTTCTGGAAATCCGGCCATACCCCGACCCTGTTCGCGGCGTTTCTCTATTTCGACCTCAGCTTTATGGTCTGGTATCTGCTCGGCCCGCTGGCGGTGCAAATCGCCGCCGACCTGCACCTGACCACCCAACAGCGCGGGCTGGTGGTGGCCACGCCGATTCTGGCCGGGGCCCTGCTGCGCTTTGTGATGGGCCTGCTGGCGGATCGCCTGTCACCGAAAACCGCCGGGCTGATCGGCCAGGTCATTGTGATCTGCGCGCTATTTGTCGCCTGGAAACACGGGATTCACAGCTACGAACAGGCCCTGCTGCTGGGGCTGTTTCTGGGCATGGCCGGTGCATCGTTCGCGGTGGCCCTGCCGCTGGCCTCGCAATGGTATCCGCCGCAGCACCAAGGCAAGGCGATGGGCATCGCCGGTGCTGGCAACTCGGGAACGGTATTCGCCGCCCTGCTGGCCCCGGTGCTGGCTGCGGCCTATGGCTGGAGCAATGTATTCGGCTTTGCCCTGATCCCGCTGGTGCTGTGCATTTTCGTATTTGCCTGGCTGGCCAAAAATGCCCCCGAGCGACCAAAAGCCAAATCCATGGGCGACTATTTCAAGGCCCTGGGTGATCGCGACAGCTGGTGGTTCATGTTTTTCTACAGCGTAACCTTCGGTGGTTTTATCGGCCTGGCCAGCGCCCTGCCCGGCTACTTCAACGATCAATACGGACTGAGCCCGGTGACTGCGGGCTACTACACCGCAGCCTGCGTGTTTGGCGGCAGTTTGATGCGGCCTTTGGGCGGCGCACTGGCGGATCGCTTCGGCGGGATTCGCACGCTGCTGGGGATGTATGCCGTGGCGACCATCAGCATCGCCGCCGTAGGTTTCAACCTGCCAAGTTCCTACGCTGCATTGGCACTTTTCGTCTGCACCATGCTGGGACTGGGCGCTGGCAACGGTGCGGTTTTCCAATTGGTGCCGCAGCGTTTTCGACGTGAAATCGGGGTAATGACCGGCCTGATCGGCATGGCTGGCGGTATCGGCGGCTTCGCCTTGGCGGCAGGTATGGGCGCAATCAAGCAAAGCACCGGCAGTTATCAACTGGCCTTATGGTTGTTCGCCAGCCTTGGGGTTCTGGCCTGGTTCGGCCTGCATGGGGTCAAACGTCGCTGGAGAACCACCTGGGGCTCCGCTGCCGTGACCGCTGCCCGAGTGTGAGGCCGCGATGAGCCTGCAACTGAGCTTTGCCCACGCCAGCGCTACCGGGCCACGCCCGGAGAATCAAGACGCACTGCGCGAAGTCACGCCAGTGCCAATGCTGGCGGCGAGCAAGGGGTATCTGTTCGCCATCGCCGACGGTGTCAGCCAATGCGCCGACGGCGGTCTGGCCGCCCGCTCGACCTTGCAGGCTCTGGCGCTGGACTACTACGCCACGCCCGAAACCTGGAGCGTTGCGCAGGCCTTGGAGCGCTTATTACTCGCGCAGAACCGCTGGCTCCAGGCCAATGGCGGCGGGCAACCGCTATTGACCACGGTCAGTGCCCTGGTGCTGCGTGGCAAGCGATTTACCCTGGCCCATGTCGGCGATTGCCGGGTGTACCGCTGGTACGCCGGGGCCTTGCAGCGCATCAGCGAAGATCATGTCTGGGATCAGCCGGGCATGCAGCATGTGCTTAAACGGGCGCTTGGGCTTGATCAGCATCTGGTGGTGGATTTTCTCGACGGTGAAATGCGCCAGGACGAGACCTTTGTACTGCTCAGCGATGGCGTCTGGTCGACCTTGGGCGATAGCGCTATCGCCGCCCTTTTGCGTGACCTGCCCGACCTGCAAGACGCCGCCAGCACACTGGTCAATGCCGCGCACCGAGCAGGCAGCCAGGACAACGCCAGCGCCCTGCTGGTACGGGTCGATGCCCTGGGCGAGAGCGGCATCGGCGATGCATTGATGCAGTTGCAGCAATGGCCACTGCCGCCCGTGCTAAGGCCGGGGCAGCACTTTGAGGGCTGGCAGGTCGAAAGCCATCTTGGCCAGAGTCAGCAGTCGTTGCTCTACCGGGTACACGACGCGCAACAACAGCCTTGGCTACTGAAAACCCTTCCCGCCCGCCTGCACGACGATCATCTGGCCGGGCAAGCGTTGCTATCGGAAGAATGGTTTCTCAAGCGCGTGGCCGGGCGACATTTTCCTGAAGTACACCCCGCCAACCTGCGTCAGCATCTGTACTACGTGATGCGTGAATACTCAGGTTCAACCCTGGAAAAACTCTACGCCAAGGGCGGGCCGCTGCCTCTGGCGCAATGGCTGGAACTCGCCGAGCGTCTGCTGGGGGCCGTGGGCCTGCTGCATCGACGACAGATTTTTCACCGCGATATCAAGCCGCACAATGTGTTGTTGGGTGACGACGGCGAACTGCGCTTGCTGGACTTCGGGCTAGCCTACTGCCCGGGCCTCTCGGAAGACCTGCCATCAGCGCTGCCCGGCACACCCAGTTACATCGCCCCGGAAGCCTTTCGAGGCGAAAAACCTGGCCCTAAGCAGGATATTTACGCGGTGGGGGTGACCTTGTATTTCCTGCTGACCGGGCATTATCCCTACGGTGAAATCGAAGCCTTCCAACGCCCGCGGTTTGGCGTTCCGGTGAGTGCCAGTCGTTATCGGCCCGACCTGCCGGAATGGATTGCCCACAGCCTGGAGCGCGGCGTTGCAGCCGACCCCGAGCAGCGTTTTGAAACGGCCGAAGAGTGGTTGCTGCAACTGGAACAGGGCGAGCGCCAGAGCCTGAACATCCGCCCCAGACCTTTGCTGGAGCGAGAGCCGCTGAAGGTGTGGCGAGGGGTGGCTTTGGTGTCGTTGGTGATCAATCTGGTGCTGATGTTTTTGCTGCTTCACACATGACATACGCTCGAAAACCTCTGTAGATACTCTGTTCCAGGTCAAGCCCCAGTGGGAGCGAGCCTGCTCGCGAATGATCTTCGCGAGCAGGCTCGCTCCCACGCTTGAAGTATCTCTGTAGCCGCTGAGGAGGAACGAAGGCTGCGATCAGCGTAATACGCTCGTCAGCGGCTACGGGAATAACGCTCCAATATTGGGCGCGGCGCTTTTATTCGGTGCACAAAACTCCGCCCCTAAAAACTTCCCCCCCTTTAAACATGGGCTTTTGACGACTTGGCACAACCGCTGCATTAGCTGAATCATCAATCATAAAACCCGGCCTTCAACGACGAAGAACGGGTTTCCCGAGAGAACGGGACAAGGACAAAGGTGTCCTCGCCAGGTAACTGGCGGGACGCCTTTTTTTGTTTGCGCACAATTTGTCGAGCAAGGCCGCAATGCCCCACATAAGGCAGGCCCCAGCTCCCGGAGAACCTGATGAAAAAACTAAAGTTGGTGATGATCGGCAACGGCATGGCCGGGGTTCGCACCCTGGAAGAGTTGCTCAAGCTGAGCAATGAGCTGTACGACATCACGGTCTTCGGCGCCGAACCCCATGCCAACTACAACCGCATCCTGCTCTCGCCAGTGCTGGCCGGTGAACAGACGTTCGAAGAGATCGTGCTCAACGATCTGGACTGGTATCTGGACAACAACATCAAGCTGCTGCTCAACCGCAAAGTAGTGAAGATCGACCGGGTCAAGCGCCGAGTCATCGCCGAAGACGGCACTGAAGCCGAATACGACCGTCTGCTGATCGCCACCGGCTCAACCCCATTTATATTGCCAATTGCGGGCAACACCCTGAACGGTGTTATCGGCTATCGCGACATTGCCGACACCCAGGCAATGATCGACACCGCCAAAACCCATAAGCACGCGGTGGTTATCGGTGGCGGCCTGCTCGGTCTGGAGGCGGCCAACGGCCTGATGCTGCGCGGTATGCATGTGACCGTGGTGCATATCGGTGAATGGCTGCTTGATCGCCAGTTGGACCCGATCAGCGGCCAATTGCTGCAAACCGCCCTTGAAGCACGCGGCCTGCATTTTCGCCTGCGCGAACAGACCAACGCCCTGCATGACGCGGGTAATGGCCGGGTCGGCTCGGTCGAGTTCAAGAACGGCGACATCATCCCCGCCGACCTGGTGGTGATGGCCGCGGGCATTCGCCCCAATACCGAACTCGCCGAGCAGGCAGGCATCCCGTGCAATCGCGGGATTCTGGTCAACGACACCCTGCAAACCTACGACCCGCGTATTTACGCCATCGGTGAGTGCGCCAGCCATCGCGGCATCGCTTACGGCCTGGTGGCACCATTGTTCGAGCAGGCCAAGGTCTGCGCCAACCATCTCGCGCAACTGGGCTTTGCCCGTTATCAAGGTTCGGTGACTTCGACCAAGTTGAAGGTCACCGGCATCGACCTGTTCTCCGCTGGCGACTTTATGGGCGGCGAAGGCACCGAAACCATCACCCTCAGCGACCCGATTGGCGGGGTCTACAAAAAACTGGTGATCAAGGACGATATTTTGGTCGGTGCTTGCCTGTACGGCGACACTGCCGACGGCGGATGGTATTTCCGGCAGATCCGTGAGAATCACGCCATCGGTGAGATCCGCGATCATTTGATGTTTGGTGAAAATGCCATCGGCGACGTAGGCCATCAGGGCCAAGACAAGGCCATGAGCATGGCCGACACCGCCGAAGTCTGCGGCTGCAATGGGGTGTGCAAGGGCACCATCGTCAAGGCGATCCAGGAGCACGGGCTGTTCAGCGTCGACGATGTCAAAAAACACACCAAGGCCGCCAGCTCCTGCGGCTCCTGCGCAGGCTTGGTGGAACAGATCCTGATCAACACCGTGGGCGGCGCGGCAGACGTCAAACCGAAGAGCGAAAAAGCCATCTGCGGTTGCAGCGACCTGAACCACGGGCAAATCCGCCAGGCCATCCGCGATCAACACTTGCTGACCATCGCCGGCACCCAGAGCTACCTGAACTGGCGCACGCCCAACGGCTGCGCCACCTGCCGCCCGGCACTCAACTACTACCTGATTTCCACCTGGCCGGGCGAAGCAAAAGATGACCCGCAATCGCGCCTGATCAACGAGCGCGCCCACGCCAACATTCAAAAAGACGGTACCTATTCGGTGGTCCCGCGGATGTGGGGCGGTGTCACCAACCCGTCAGAGCTGCGGCGCATTGCCGACGTGGCCGACAAGTACAACGTGCCGATGGTCAAGGTCACCGGCGGGCAGCGCATCGACTTGCTGGGGATCAAGAAACACGACCTGCCCGGCGTATGGAAGGATCTGGACATGCCTTCCGGCCACGCCTACGGCAAATCAATCCGCACGGTGAAGACCTGCGTGGGCAGCGAATTCTGTCGCTTCGGTACGCAAAATTCGACGCAACTGGGCATTGAGCTGGAGCACGACCTGTTCAATATGTGGTCGCCACACAAGGTGAAACTGGCGGTATCCGGTTGCCCGCGTAACTGCTCGGAAGCAGGTATCAAGGACGTAGGGATTATCGGTGTGGACTCCGGTTGGGAGATGTATATCGGCGGTAACGGCGGGATCAAGACCGAGGTTGCCGAGTTCTTCGTCAAAGTCAAAACCGCTGAAGAGGTGCGCGAGTACAACGGCGCCTTTTTGCAGCTGTATCGCGAAGAAGCCTTCTACCTCGAACGCACCGTGCATTACCTGCAGCGGGTCGGTATGGAGCACATCAAAAAGGCCGTGCTTGAGGACCCGCAGCGGCGCAAGGCGCTCAATGACCGCCTGCAATTCTCCCTGTCGTTCGAGCAGGACCCGTGGAAGGAGCGTCTGGCTCAGCCCCAGCTGAAAAAAGAGTTCGACGTTATCCCCCTGAAAAACCTGGAGGTGCTGGCATGAACTGGCTGGATATCTGCTCACTTGAGGAAATCAACGCCCTGGGCTCGCGGATCATTAGTGGGCCAAAGGGTGACATCGCGATTTTTCGCACCAGCGACGACGAAGTGTTCGCCCTCGATGACCGCTGCCCGCACAAGGGCGGCCCGCTGTCCCAGGGCTTGATCTACGGTAAGCGCGTGTCGTGCCCGCTGCACAACTGGCAGATCGACCTGCAAAGCGGCGAAGCTCTGGCCCCGGACATCGGCTGCGCCCATCACCACCTGGCGCGGGTCGAAAATGGCCGGGTGCAGCTGGCCCTGCGGGACGCAGGCTGATGAACCGCCAGATCACCGCCTCCACCTGCTGCTACTGCGGGGTCGGCTGCGGCGTGCTGATCGAGCATGACGGCGAGCGCATTCTCGGCGTCAGCGGCGATCCGGCGCACCCGGCCAACTTCGGCAAACTGTGCAGCAAGGGCTCGACGCTGCACCTCACCGGCGACCTCAACGCCCGTGCGCTGTACCCACAATTGCGTCTGGGCAAGGAGCTGGCCCGTGGCCGCACCGACTGGGACAGCGCCCTCGATCACGCCGCCAATGTGTTCGCCGCCACCATCGCCGAACACGGACCCGACAGCGTGGCGTTTTACATCTCCGGGCAGTTGCTGACCGAGGACTACTACGTCTTCAACAAACTGGCGCGGGCCCTGGTGGGCACCAACAATATCGACAGCAATTCGCGGCTGTGCATGTCTTCGGCCGTGGTCGGCTACAAGCGCAGCCTGGGCGCCGATGCACCACCATGCAGCTATGAAGATCTGGAGCTGAGCGACTGCGTGATGATTGTCGGCAGCAATATGGCCTACGCCCACCCGGTGCTGTTTCGTCGGTTGGAAGAGGCAAAAGCCCAGCGCCCGCAGATGAAAGTCATCGTGATCGACCCGCGCCGTACCGATACCTGCGATCTGGCCGACCTGCATCTGGCGATTCTGCCCGGCACCGACGTCGCATTGTTTCACGGGATATTGCACTTGCTGTTGTGGGAAGACTGGGTCGACCGCGACTTTATCCAGGCCCATACCCAGGGCCTGCCCGAACTGAAAAACCTGGTGCGCGATTACACCCCGCAAATGGTGTCGCAGTTGTGCGGCATCAGCCTCGAGCAACTGCAGCAATGCGCCGAATGGGTCGGCACGTCGCCGAGTTTTCTGTCGTTGTGGTGCATGGGCCTGAACCAGTCCACTGCCGGTAGCGCGAAAAACAGTGCGCTGATCAATCTGCATCTGGCCACCGGGCAGATCGGCCGTCCAGGTGCCGGGCCGTTCTCCCTGACTGGTCAGCCCAATGCCATGGGCGGGCGCGAAACCGGCAGCCTATCCAACTTGTTGCCCGGCCATCGCGACGCCGCCAATGCTGAGCATCGAGATGAGGTCGCCGCCTACTGGGGCGTTGAGCAACTGCCGCAGAACACCGGCCTGAGCGCTATCGAGCTGTTTGAGCAGATGGCCAACGGCAAGATCAAAGCAGTGTGGATCGCCTGCACCAACCCCGCACAGTCCATGCCGGATCAGACAGCTGTGCGGGCCGCGTTGCGGGCCTGCCCGTTTGTGGTGCTGCAAGAGGCGTTTCATACCACCGAAACAGCCGCCTTCGCCGACCTGCTGTTGCCCGCCGCCAGTTGGGGGGAAAAGGACGGAACGGTGACCAATTCCGAACGGCGTATTTCCCACGTGCGCAAAGCCATCGCTGCACCGGGTGAGGCGCGCTCCGACTGGGCGATTACGGTTGATTTTGCACAACGACTGGAGAAGCAACTGCGCCCGGCGCGCAGCAGCCTGTTTGCGTTTCAAAGCGCAGCGCAGGTGTTCGACGAATATAAGCACCTGACCCAAGGCCGTGATCTGGACTTGTCGGGTATCAGCCATGCCGTGCTCGATGCCATCGGCCCGCAGCAATGGCCGTTCCCGGTGGGTGCCCGTGAAGGCACTGCGCGGCTGTATCTGGACCGGATTTTCCCAACTGCCAGCGGCCGGGCGCAGTTTGTGGCCGACCCTTATAGGGCAGCCAAGGAGCAACGTGATGCACGCTTCCCGCTGACCCTGATCACCGGCCGCCTGCGTGACCAATGGCATGGCATGAGCCGCACCGGTACCGCCTCGCAGTTGTTCGGTCATGTCAGCGAAGCGGTATTGAGCCTGCACCCGGACGAACTGCGCCGCCATCGCCTGCAGCCCGGAGATCTGATCAGCCTCAAGAGTCGGCGCGGCGCGGTGATCCTGCCGGTCAGCAGCGACGACAGCGTGCGCCCTGGGCAGGCGTTTTTACCGATGCACTGGGGCGACCGCTTCCTCAAGGGCGGGGTCAATACCCTCACCCTGCCAGCGTTCGACCCGCTGTCCAAACAGCCGGAACTCAAACACAGCGCCGTACGGCTAGAGCCGGTGCAATTGCCCTGGCATCTCTTCGCCCTGATTGAGGGCGATGTTCAACAAAGCTTCGAGACACTGCGCCCACTCTGCGAAGCCTTTTCTTACGTTAGTTTCAGCCTGACCGGCCGCGAGCGCCCTGCGCTGCTGATTCGTGCGGCCAGCGCCAGCGCACCGGACCCGCAGTTGCTGCGTGATATCGACCAATGCCTGGGCCTTAACCAGGGGCCGGTGCTGGCTTACGACGACCCGCGCCGCTCCATTGGCAAGCGGGTGCGTATCGAAAGCGGGCGCATTACCGCCATTCGCTTGGCTGGCGAAACCCTCGCCCAGCACTGGCTGCAAAGCCTGTGGCTGGAAGGCCGGGCCGATGAACAACTGCGGCGCTGGTTACTGGCGCCGCTGAGTGTGCCGCCGGGCAACGTCGACACCCCGGCCGGTGGCAACAAAATTGTATGCAACTGCAAGAACGTCAGCCAAAGCGCGGTCTGCACCGGTATCAGCCAGGGACTGGACTTGCAGGGGCTGAAAAATACATTGGGCTGCGGGACGCAATGCGGTTCCTGCGTCCCGGAAATCAAGCGTTTGCTGGCTGCCCAAGCGCAGCCGATCGCCGTTATCGCGTGAGGAAAACACTATGAGTGCAAAAGTCTGGCTGGTGGGTGCTGGCCCGGGTGACCCGGAACTGCTGACGCTCAAGGCCGTGCGCGCCCTGCGCGAAGCGGATGTGGTGATGATCGACGATCTGGTCAATGACGCAGTGCTGGAGCATTGCCCCGCTGCCCGGGTAATTTCGGTGGGCAAGCGCGGCGGCTGTCGCTCGACTCCGCAGGCGTTTATTCATCGCCTGATGCTGCGTTATGCCCGTCACGGCAAATGCGTGGTGCGGCTCAAGGGCGGCGACCCGTGCATCTTCGGCCGGGGCGGTGAAGAAGCGCAGTGGTTACGCGAGCACGGGGTTGAGGTGGAACTGGTCAATGGCATTACTGCCGGGCTGGCCGGGGCGACGCAATGCGCTATCCCGCTGACCCTGCGCGGCGTCGCCCGGGGCGTGACGCTGGTGACGGCGCACACTCAGGATGACAGCCAGGTAAATTGGCCGGCACTGGCGCAAAGCGGCACCACGTTGGTGGTGTATATGGGTGTGGCGAAGCTGAGTGAGATCCGCGAGCAATTGCTGGCCGGGGGCATGGCGGCGGATATGCCGGTGGCCATGATCGAAAATGCCTCCCTGCCCCACCAGCGCGAATGCCGCAGCCAACTGAGCGCGATGGAACACGATGCCGAAGCCTTCCAACTGAAAAGCCCGGCGATTTTGGTGATTGGCCGGGTGGCGGCCCATGCGCAGCAGAACCTGGAAGAGCAGAGCCAACGTGGGAGCGAGCCGGCTCGCGAAAGTCGTTACCAATAGCGCGACGCTCTTGAGACCTTCGCGAGCCGGCTCGCTCTCACAATATGGCCGATCAGGTAATCGGCGCCGGGTTGAACAGGGTGATGTCGTTGTGCAGTTTGTGCTGCTCGGCCCAGGTGTGTTTTTTGCCGCTGGCCACATCCAGGTAGTAGTGGAACAGTTCCCAGCCCAGGTCTTCGATGGTCGCCCGCCCGGTGGCGATGCGCCCGGCATCGATATCGATCAGGTCCGGCCAGCGCTGGGCCAGTTCGGTACGGGTCGAGACTTTCACCACTGGGGCCATCGCCAAGCCATACGGCGTACCGCGCCCAGTGGTGAACACGTGCAGGTTCATCCCGGCGGCCAGTTGCAAAGTGCCGCAGACGAAGTCACTGGCGGGCGTCGCACAAAAAATCAGGCCTTTGCGCTTGAAGCGTTCACCAGGGCCAAGCACGCCATTGATCGCGCTGCTGCCGGATTTGACGATGGAACCCAGGGATTTCTCGACGATATTCGACAACCCGCCCTTCTTGTTCCCCGGCGTGGTGTTGGCGCTACGGTCCGCTTCGCCTTTGGCCAGATAGCGGTCGTACCAGTCCATTTCGCGCACCAGTTCTTGAGCAACGGCTTCGCTCTCGGCACGGGAGGTCAGCAAGTAAATCGCATCGCGCACTTCAGTCACTTCGGAAAACATCACCGTTGCTCCCGCGCGCAGCAGCAAGTCCGAAGCGTAACCCAAGGCCGGGTTGGCGGTGATCCCGGAAAACGCATCACTGCCGCCGCATTGCATGCCCAGGATCAGCTCGGACGCAGGCACGGTTTCGCGGCGGCGCTGATCGAGCTTCTTCAGGCGAATTTCAGCCAGTGCCATGATCTGCTCGATCATCTCGGTAAAGCCGTGGCTGGAGTCCTGCAAGCGGTACATCCACGGTTCGCTCAGATCCACCGAGCTGTCGTTCTCGTGCATCACTTGCCCGGCCTGCAATTTTTCGCAGCCCAAACCAACCACCAGTGCCTCGCCCCCCAGGTTCGGGTTGCGCGCCAGATTGCGCACGGTGCGGATCGGGATGTAAGCATCGGTGGCGCTGATCGCCACGCCGCAGCCGTAGCTGTGAGTCAGTGCCACCACATCATCAACATGCGGGTAACGGGGCAGCAGTTCATCCTTGATCCGTTTGACCGCATGGTCCAGCACCCCGGTCACGCACTGCACCGTGGTGGTGATGCCCAGGATGTTGCGCGTACCCACGGTGCCGTCGGCGTTGCGGTAACCCTCGAAGGTATAACCCTCAAGCGGCGCCTGCGCTGGCGGAACTTCGGTGGCCAGCGGCAGGCTGTCCAGCGGCGGGGCGGTGGGCATGCGCAGTTGGTCTTCGTTGACCCAACTGCCCCGTGGAATGGCTTGCAAGGCATACCCGATGGTCTGGCCGTAGCGAATCACTTCGCCCCCCTCAGCAATATCCTCCAGGGTGACTTTATGGCTCTGCGGCACGAAGTCCAGGGTCACCAGACCGTCCGCAAAGACAGTACCGGCCGGCACACCTTGATCGTTAACCACCACCGCAACGTTATCCAGCGGGTGCAAGCGGATCGAGCGCGGCGAATCGGAATGTTCAATCAACGTCATGGCACCGCTCCTCAAAGATGGGCAGGTGAAAGTTCAACGGTTTCAGGACCGCTGGTGGGTGGCTCTTTGAGTACCACTCGCTTGATCGGTCCTACGATCACCAGATAGCTGAATACCGCTACCAGTGCATTGCAGCCGACAAACACCAGCGCCCACTTGAACGAACCGGTGGAGCTGATGATGTACCCGATGACGATGGGGGTAGTGATCGAAGCGATGTTGCCGAAGGTATTGAACAGGCCACCGCTCAGCCCGGCGATCTGCTTGGGCGACGTGTCGGACACAACGGCCCAGCCCAGTGCACCCACCCCTTTACCGAAGAATGCCAGGGCCATAAAGCCAACCACCATCCATTCAACATCCACATAGTTGCACGCCACGATACTGCTCGATACCAGCAGGCCAACGATGATCGGCGCCTTGCGCGCGAACGTCAGGGAATGGCCTTTACGCAGCAGGTAATCGGAAATCACCCCGCCCAGCACCCCGCCGATAAACCCGCAGATGGCGGGCAACGAAGCGATAAAACCGGCCTTGAGGATGGTCATGCCGCGTTCCTGCACCAGGTACACCGGAAACCAGGTCAGGAAAAAGTAGGTAATGCCGTTGATGCAGTACTGGCCCAAATAAACGCCGAGCATCATGCGATTGGTCAACAGTTGGCGTATGTAATCCCACTTAGGGCCATCAGCCTTTTTACCTTTCTGGTCCATGTCGACCATGCCGCCGTTTTCAGCGATGTACTTGAACTCGGCTTCGTTAATGCTCGGGTGTTCGCGAGGGCTGTAGATAACTTTTAGCCAGATGCCCGAAAACACCACGCCGAACAGGCCCATAACAATGAACACATGTTCCCAGCCGTAGGAATAGACGATCCAGCCCATCAATGGCGCGAACAGTACCGTGGCGAAGTACTGCGCCGAGTTGAAAATGGCCGATGCAGTGCCACGCTCTGCCGTCGGAAACCAGGCGGCTACGATGCGGGCATTACCGGGAAAGGACGGAGCCTCGGCCAGACCCACCAGAAAGCGCAGCATAAACAGCGCAACCACGGCTGTAGACATGCCGAAGTCGCCGACAAAGCCTTGCAACACGGTGAACAATGACCAGGTAAAGATACTCAGGGCGTAAACTTTTTTCGAACCGAAACGGTCGAGCAGCCAGCCACCGGGGATTTGTCCGGCCACATAGGCCCAGCCAAATGCAGAGAAGATATAACCCAAGGTAACAGCGTCGATGCCGAGGTCTTTTTGCAGGCTGGAGCCTGCGATGGCGATGGTGGCACGGTCGGCATAGTTGATCGTGGTCACCAGAAAAAGCATGAGCAAAATCAAATAGCGGACGCGCGTAGGCTGGGTCGCTTGCATGTCGTACTACTCCCACTGATTATTTTTATGCGCGGGTGAATATTTTTAGGTGTGGCGGACTTACGGGTGACGCTGTGTGTGATTCCTTGGGAGAATTTTTACAGCCGCCGAGCATATTCCCTTACGCAAAAGGCCGCTGATTTCTCAGCGGCCTTGGTGCTTACTTACTGCGGGCCTTGCTTGTCGATCAAAGCGGCCAGTGCTTCGTATTCTTCTGGCAACAGATCGGTCAACGGAGTGCGTACCGGGCCTGCGCTGTGACCGGAAATGGTCGCCCCGGCCTTGACGATACTTACCGCGTAACCGGCTTTGCGGTTGCGGATGTCCAGGTACGGCAGGAAGAAGTCATCAATGATCTTGCCCACGGTGGCGTGATCTTCGCGGGCCACGGCCTGGTAAAAATCCATCGCCGTTTTCGGGATGAAGTTGAACACTGCCGAAGAATAAACCGGCACGCCCAGCGCCTTGTAGGCGGCGGCGTAGACTTCTGCGGTCGGCAAGCCGCCCAGGTAGCTGAACCGATCACCAAGGCGGCGACGGATCGACACCATCAACTCGATGTCACCCAGGCCATCCTTGTAACCAATCAGGTTCGGACAGCGCTCGGCCAGACGTTCCAGCAGTGGTGCGGTCAAACGGCAGACGTTGCGGTTGTAGACGATCACGCCAATTTTCACCGACTTGCACACGGCCTCAACGTGGGCGGCAACGCCGTCCTGGCTGGCTTCGGTCAGGTAGTGAGGCAGCAGCAGCAAACCTTTGGCACCCAGACGCTCGGCTTCTTGAGCGTATTCGATGGCCTGGCGAGTCGAACCGCCGACACCGGCGAGGATCGGCACGCTGTTAACGCAGGTATCGACCGCGGTTTTAATCACTTGCGAATATTCGCTGGCCGCCAGGGAGAAGAACTCACCAGTGCCGCCAGCGGCGAACAGGGCCGAGGCGCCGTACGGGGCCAGCCATTCCAGCCGCTTGATGTAGCCCTCACGGTGGAAATCACCTTGAGCATTGAAGTCGGTTATCGGGAAGGACAACAGACCGGAAGAGAGGATGGACTTCAGTTCTTGTGGATTCATTATTCGAACACCCTGGGAGCACGTTGTGATGAAAAGTAAGTTAATGCCTCTTTGCGTCGTACGTCATCGTACAACTTAAAAAAGTAACGTCAATCTCATTTCTTCAATCGGTGCTTGCCAGGGGACAAATTCCACTCAGCAAAAACCATAAAAACCGTCTAGGACGGGCTTTATGGTGTTAAGCCAGATAAGAATTTAATTTTAGAATAGAGATAGGTTGTCTGAGAACCGTACAAAACTGTAGCCGCTGACGAGGAACGAAGGCTGCGATACTTCAAGCGTGGGAGCGAGCCTGCTCGCGAAGAACATTCGCGAGCAGGCTCGCTCCCACTGGGGGGCTTGACCTGGAACAGAGAATCAACACCGGTCCGTCAGTGCCCTACCCGCGCTGCGCCTCGGCTTCTTCATGGGCATGGCGCAGGCGTTCGCGGCTGTTAGTCAGGTGCAGGCGCATGGCCGCACGAGCCGCCTCGGAATCCTGGCGGGCAATGGCCTGGTAGATTTCTTCGTGCTCGCGGTTCAGTCGGTTCATGTATTGCTGCTGGTCATCATGGGCCAGGCGCGCCGAATTCAGCCGGGTACGCGGAATGATGCTGGTGCCCAGGTGGGTCATGATGTCTGTGAAGTAACGGTTGCCAGTCGACAGCGCGATTTGCAAATGGAACTGAAAATCCGAAGCCACGGCATCACCGTTACGGGCCGTGTTTTCGTTCAGGGCATCCAGCGCCGCCCGCATTGCAGCCAATTGCTCGGCACTGCGGCGTTGAGCGGCCAACCCGGCAGACTCCACTTCAAGGCTGATACGCAGTTCCAGAATCGCCAGTACATCGCGCAAAGTAATGACGGTTGCCGGATCGATCCGAAAACCGCTTGGGCTCGGCGTGTCCAGCACAAAAGTACCGATGCCGTGCCGGGTCTCGACCTGCCCTGCCGCCTGCAACCGGGAAATCGCTTCGCGCACCACCGTGCGGCTAACGCCGTGGGCCTCCATGATCGCTGACTCGGTAGGCAGCTTGTCGCCACGCTTGAGCATGCCGTCGCGGATCTGCTCGGACAGCACCGTCACCAACTCTTGCGCCAGGCTGCGGCGCTTGCGAGGGAGGCGGGGTACGTCGTTCTGGTTTTCCATGGTGAACATTTTTCTCGAAATCAAAAGGATCGGGGACTTTGATCATTAAAGCAGCTGAACCATCGCCTTGGCGGATCTGGACACTGTGTTGTCCCGCCCCCGTATAGGCGCATCATAGCTTAAGCCGGTTGTACGATCACCTGCTGCGGGTTCACTACAGACGCTGCTCAACAAATTGCATTTGCCTACATCCTAAGCGGAGCCCTCTCGCACATAACCCCGCCACGTCTGATTCGCAGCCTGTGGGTAATTGCCCACGCTTCACAGCTCATTTCAGACAAAGAACTTTCAAGCATGCTCAACTCAAAAAAACGCGACAGGCAGCTCGCTTCCTGCACTTTCCATCCCTCATTACGCGTATCCCCCCCTGACCCTGAGCCTGCTTGCAGGTATGTGGACGATCCCCACTCAAGCATTGGCGTATAGCGAACAGGGACGCTTGCACGACGCCGCCAGCTGGCACAGCGCGGAGTTCAAACTGGATTGGGGGTTGGCCGCAATTGGCGCGGATGTGGCCTATGCCCGCGGGCTGAGTGGCAACGGTGTACGCCTGAGCCTTGGCGATACCGGTGTTGATTTACGTCACAGTGAATTCGCTGCAAAAGATAATCGCCCTGTGCGCATCGCGGACTTCGGATGCGAGAAAGAAATGCTGCCTACAAAGGGCAATCGGGGCTGCTTCTTCTCCGAGGGTGATCGCGCGAACATCGAGTACAACGACTTACCGCCAGAAACCTTGGCCCGACTGGAACAATTGATCGCCAACCGCGAACTGTCCAGAGACGAGCTTGATGAGTACAAAGCCATGCTGGGCGCAGCATACGAACCCCATGGCACTCACGTAGCGGGAACGATGCTCGCCAACCGTGATGGCAAAGGCATGCACGGCGTGGCCTATGCGGCCAATCTGAGCTCGATACGCTTGTTCGGTAACGTCTATAACGATGCTCCCGAATCACAGGGGCAAGACAAGACCGTCATGCCTGCCCTCGAGGCCTATCTGCCGGCGTATGAGCAACTGCGTGCACAGAACGTGCGAGCCATCAATCACAGCTGGGGTATCCCCGAGGACTTGTCCACCGTTGAACAACTGGATGCAGCCCTGCAAAAGCATCGCTCGGGCCTGATCGATGTGTTTGCCAAAATGTCCCAAGACAGCGGTTTACTACAGGTGTGGGCGGCCGGCAATTCCGAGAACAACCCTACCCCCGAACTGTCCCCTTTCGCGGATACGCTGGCCTCCTTGCCCCGCGCCATGCCAGAGCTTGAGCCGTACTGGTTGAGCGTGGTCAATGTGAATAAAAATCTGCTGCTGAACTCGGATTCGTTTCGCTGCGGCTACAGCATGAATTGGTGCGTGGCCGCTCCGGGAACCGTAATCACCTCCTCCGTCGTCGATGGTGAGATCGACGTTAAAAAACGCTATGCCGAGGATGGCGAAGTCAACGGCGTTGATGTCATCGCCGACCGTCCCCGCTTTGGCTATGCAACCTATACCGGCACGTCAATGGCCGCCCCCCATGTAACCGGTGCGCTGGCGCTTTTGATGGAACGTTTCCCGTATCTGAGCAACCCGCAAGTACGCGATGTACTGCTGACCACGACCCAAGACCTGGGTGCACCCGGCGTGGATGACGTGTACGGCTGGGGCCTGATCGACCTGAAAAAAGCCATCGACGGGCCAGGCCAGCTGCGTGTCGATACCACCGTGGCAATGGACCGCCGCGCCGGTGGCGCCGTGATCTGGCAAGGCGGCGCCTGGGATGACTGGCGTAACGACATAAGTGGCCCTGGGCGCTTGGGCAAGACCGGTGATGGCTGGCTGCGGCTCAGTGGCAACAACAGTTTTGCCGGTGTGACCCTCAGCGGCGGCATCCTCGAACTCGATGGCAATAACCGCTTGGCCAGCGACATCAACGTTGCAGGCGGATTGCTACGCCTTAACGGCACCTTGCAGGGCACTGAGCTCAATGTGAACGGCGGCATCGCTCATATCAACGGCCAACAAACCGGCGCCATTACCCGAGTAGGTGCAGGCGGTTGGCTCAGTGGCGACGGCACACTGGCTGACACCCAAGTACTGGGCACCATTGCCCCCGGCAGCGAACACCGGCCATTGACGGTCAACGGTAATTATCTACAGGGCGCAGGTTCGGCTTTGATCGCCACTGCGGGGCAACTTGGCGCTGTACCGGCGCTGCAGGTCACAGGCCTGGCCGAACTGGAAGCGAGCACGCTGCGTTTGGCCCGCAATCCCGGTGTATTTGCGCTTGGTAAGCACTACCGCGTGTTGCAGGCCGATGCGGGAATCAAGGGCCATTTCACCTCGTTTGATCACCGGGCGTTCTCGCCATTTTTAAGCTTCACCCAGACCCAGGACACACACTCCATCGGGGTTGATGTCGCCCGTGGGTTGCCGCTGCTCTCGGCCGCCAGCACCGCCAACCAGCGCGCCACGGCCAGCGCTGCCGACAACCTGGCCATGTCCGAGCCGCTGGCCCAGCGCCTGACCTCGCTGTTCCCTGACGAGGCGAGACACGCACTGGGCCAGCTCAGCGGCGAACTGCACGCCAGCACCCAATCAATACTGCTCGAAAACACTCAGGTGCTGCGTAACGCCGCGCTGGTTCGTGCGCGTGAGGTCCTCGACAGCCCCTCCCGTCAGGGCGTCTGGGTGCAGTCGCTTCTGCAAGGCGGGCGCCTGAACGGTGACGGCAATGCTGCGTCTGCCAGTCACAAACTCAGCGGCATACTGGTCGGTGCTGACCATGACTTCGCACAGGGCACTAGCGCCGGGCTGCTGCTTTCCAGCGGTCAAACCCGCGTAAAAACCGCAGGTGGCGACCGGGCCACCCTCGACGGTTACCAATTCGGCCTGCATGCGGGGCACGCCTGGGATACCTTCGGGCTTTACGGCGGGCTCGCCTATGGCCACAACAGGATACAAACCAAGCGCCACATCAATATTGCCGGGATCGATGAAAACCTTTCCGCCAACTACCGCAGCCGGACCCAACAGGTATTTGTTGAAGGCAACTATCGTTTGAGTCAGGGCGCGTGGGACTGGCAACCCTTTGTGCAACTGGCCAGCGTGCGCAGCCAGACTGACGGGTTCAGCGAACGCGGCGCCAAGAGTGCCCTGAGCGGACGCGCTGCCAGCAGCGCGGTTAACCTGACCACCGGCGGCGTGCGCTTCAAGGTCGATTTGCACAAAACCTCAGCCGGGCCTTCCTGGCTCAGCCTCAACGGCAGCGCGGCCTATACCCGCGCCAGCGGCGACCTGAGCCCAACCACCGATGTCGCCTGGCAAGGCGCAAGCAGCATGCGCGTCGCAGGAGCGCCGCTGAACAGCACGGCGCTGCAACTGAACCTTGGCGCTGTTGCACGGCTCACCCACAGCAGCGCCTTGAGCATGAACCTGAGTGATCAGCGCGGTGAACGCGCGCGCGAGCGCAGCGTGTCAGCGCAGTATCAGTTCGAGTTCTGAAGACTGACCTTCCTCAACATCGCTCACGGCAAACGTGTCGTCAGGGACCCAGAACAAAAACGGGTCCTTGGCCGGACGGTTGTCATAGGGCCGCACACGGCCCTCCTCATCCACGGCACCGGCGCGTCGAAAGCCATATACCTGGCGCCGCTCGACATGAATGCTCGGTGCCGCACCTTCGCCACTGGCAGGTTCAATGTTCATTGCCTTCAAAGTCGCCAACAAATCATCAATGATCTGCTGTCGATTGAGAGTGAACGCCGAGGCAAAGCAGCGCCAGAAGCGCCAACCGGCACGTTCCAGAATACGTTGGCGGCGCATGTCGCTGTCCCAGCGGTCCGGCCCGTGGAAACGGTCGCCGTCACACTCGATTGCCAAGCGACTGTCGTTGTCACCTTCAACCACCATATCGATGCGATAGGCCCCTACACCGACCTGCGGGATCACCCGATAGCCGCGCCGGGTCAGTTCATCGTACATGTCGCGTTCAAAGCCCGACTCGCATAACTCGCGCAAATCGCTGACCTGCGCTGCATCCTGAGTAAAGGGCGTTTCAAAGTGCTCGATCAAGCCACGGCGCAAACCATCGACCGCACTGAGGTCGGTCAGTTCGACGCTGCGCACCAGGTACATGCGATCCCGCGCCCGGGATGCGGCCACGTTGAAGCGCTGGGCTATCGAGTCGCGGCTGTTGGCAAAACAATCACCGGGGCTGGCGACCATCGACAGGAACATGATGTCCCGCTCCTTGCCCTGGAACGTGCGCGCATCACCACAGCTGATCTGGAATTGGGTGATCACCTCTTCGCCCAGCTCTTTAGTCAGCATTTGCATGACTTTTTGCGCCTGCTCCGCCCCCAGCAGCGAAACCACACCGATGCTGCGCCCGGCAATCTGCGGCAGGGCGATCAGGCGACGGATTTCCTCGACAATCACATTGGCTTCGCCGAGGTTGAACTTGCCCTTTTTCTCCCCGTCCATCACCAGCAGATCCACCAGCGGCGGGTCCAGGCGCTCGGTCATCATCGGCAGGCGCAGCGGCTTGAGTTCGTGGTTATAGAACTCGCGTTTGGAGTACTCGATGATCGGCGCCACACAGCGGAAATGCTCGCGCAACATGGTGCCGCTCTTGGCAAACACTACTTTGAACAGGTCATACAGCGAGCGCTCAGGAGACATCAATGGCCGATACAGCCCCACCTGATTACCCAGATAGCGCGCCATCATGTTCTGTACGCGCTCTTCTTCCATGCCGATACCGTCCGGCGAAACCTGTTTGTCATCGCCCACCACCAGCACTTTTTTCGCGCGCAGCAAGGCAGGCAAGGCGCTCAGATCGGACTGTGACGCTTCGTCGATGATCACCAGGTCAAAGGCCCCGTACTGGGCCGGCAGGCTCTCGCAGATACGGTAATGCGGCATGATCCAGCACGGGATCGCCGAAATCGCCACATCGGCGGCCAGTCGCGCATCCTGTCGATAACGCCCGGCACGCACGCCGGTGCCCTTGCCGATCTTGCGGATCGCGGTGCGATACAGCTCAAGGGCCGCCCTGACACTTGGCGTGGCGTTTTCCGAAAGGCGCAGCCAGGTTCGCTTGACCACCGCATCCTGATAAAGGCGCGACAGACTCAGTTCCAGCTCACCGCGCAATGTGAACAAACGCTTGAGATCTTCACGCCCGTCGATGCTGTCCAGGTAGCGTGCCAGACGGCTCAGACGCCACACGTCCAGACAGTTGTCCGCCAGCAGGCCATCCACCGGGCCGGTGCTCGGCTCGTCGCGTAAACGTGCAGCCCAGAGTAAGCCGCCACTCTGCGCGATCACCTCTGTCACCCGCTGCACCGTGGCCAGCGCACTCGTCAGCGCCAACACCCGGCGCAACTCGTCCATCAGCTCGGACCACTGCGCCTGAACCTCGGCGGTGGTCACCTGCGGCTGGCCCAGACTCAAATCCAGAAACCCTTGCAGGCGTTCGCTCACCGCGCCGCCACAACCGGCCAACGCCTTGTTGAAGGCTTCCTTGAGCGCCCAGGTGGCCGCCAATCGGTGGCGTATCAGGTAATGGCGCAAAATGCCCTCACCCTTGCCCATCACCGCCTCGTCACTGCGCAACTGAGCGACTTCAGCCCAGTCCGGGAGCAGGTGTTTGAGTTCGGTTTGAGCGCGGACTTCGCCCTGTTCGGCGCGGATGATATCGCCGTATTGTTCAATCGCCCTGGCCGCCGCCAGCAGTTGCTCGGCGTCGGTTTCAAGGGTCGGCAACGGCATCTCGGCGGCCAGTGCATTCCAGCGCAACAACAGGGTGCGGCCCAGTTGCTGAAAGCGCACAAACGCCTGCACGTGGGCCCAGTCCTGATCACTTTGCGGCTTGCTGCCCAGCACCACAATGTTGTCCAGCAACTGCTTCTGGCTGCCCTTGCCGATCAGGCCGGACAAGCCGAACGGGCGCCGCCCCTGGGCCAGGTTATCGATGGCGGCGACCACCTCGGGCTGTGCCTGCAGCTCGAAGGCCAAACTCACCGGCCGGGCGACAAACGCCTTGCGACCGGCCAGTGCCTCTTCGATTTCGCCCTTGAGGCTGTCGAAAAGCGCCAGCACATCGGCATTGGGGTTACGCATCAAATAGGCCTGCATGGCCGGCACCCAGCTGTGCTCCGCGCTTTTGAGCTGCGTACGCAGTGCCTGCAATTGCCCCAGGTGCTCGACCAGCGTCTGCGCCTGCTCAAGGGTCTGCGCGCTGGCGTCGAGCAACCGCGGTACCTCGCCGGTGCTTTCCTTGTGCTGCAACTGGCTTTCCTGAGCCAGATCCTGATGGACCTGAATCAGCGTCTGCGCATCCGGGAAGTCGTCCAGTTGCGGGACTTTCAGGCCCAGATAAGACAGCGAGTCCTTGAGCTCAAGCCGTGCCTCGCGCAAGGCAATAATGTCTTGCAGGGTGAAGCGTGGGCGGTGCTCCTCGCCAATACCGATCTGATCGGCAAAGCCGTTGATTTCATCTTGCGCCGCGGCGACCTGCAATGCGGCATGGGTGGGGCTGAGGCGTTCACCGTCGATTTCCAGGTCCGACAGGTTACGCTCGGCCCACTGCGTGATTTCACGGTCGGCGCTGGCCATCTGACCGTGGAGCGTATTGATTTCGTCGTCGATCTGGCCGATTTCGCGCTTGTACAGCGCCCGATCAATGCGCTGGACCTCAGATGAAATCTTTTGAATGGCAAATTCGAACTGCTTCATGCCGTCCGCTTCGCTACTCAGCAGGCTGATCGCCAGCGGGCGGATGTCTTCCGGGAGTTTTTCCTGCAACACAGCCAGCGCCGGGTCTTTCATCGACGTCACCAGCACCCGCTTGCCATTGGCCAGGTAATGGCTGATGACGTTGGCAATGGTGTGGGTCTTGCCGGTGCCGGGCGGGCCCTGCACCACCACGCCATCGTGCACTTCCAGCAGTTGGATGATTTGCACCTGCTCGTCGTTGTAGGGCTTGGGGAAATACAGTTCGTGGACTTTAGCCGCTGGCGCATCACCGCCTTGGGAGCCACTGACGTAGGACAAACCGCGAAACGGTGGCAGAACTACGTCTTCCAACACGCTGGAAGGCTCGGTCAAGATCGCCTGCAAGGCTGGCGGAAAATCGCCGATTGCCTCTATCTCGCCTTCAAAACGGGCCAGGTCTTCAATAAACATGTTGCTGTCGCGAACACGGGCAAACAGGCACCAGGTATCTGTCACGCACAGGTGCTCACCAGCCTTGGGCACGCTGCGATCGCCTTCGGCAACCGTCACCGGCACAAACTGCCCCTGGGCATCGAGCAATGACGATGCCGAGCGAATCACCGGCTCATGACTGCCCGGATTGAACGGGCTGATCCCGCTCTGGTCCTTGTTGAAAAAATCCTTGGCCAGCGTCGCCAATGGCCCGACACCGGCAATATCTGCCGCGACATAAGCATCCACTTCCAACCGCGGCTCAGCGGCACGCGGACGTACTTCCAGCGCCATGGTGTCCGGGTTGATGGCGATCTCGACCAACTGGCTAATCAACGGGTAATGGATGACACCGACCACGGGATGTTCCCACGTCGAAACCCCTAGCCCCCAGACCAGTTCCAGCTGCGCATCCCCCAGATTGCCCTGCATCTGCTGCACCAGCAGAAACAGCTCGGCATACAGCTCGATACTTTTGCGCCGCTGCTTTTCCTGTACCGCCCACAGGCGCCAGGCAGTCTGGCTGTAGGACTTGAACTGGGCCTTGATCTCGCCTGCATCCAGGCAGTCTTCCAGATTCACCCACTCATCGACCGGGGCGTCTTCGCTGACATTGATCCCCGCCAGGGTCAGGCGCGCAAGCTCGGCCTCGGACAGTACGCCGCTGTTGATCAGCGCTTCACGCGCTACCCGCAGTTTTAGCGCCGGCTCGGTTTGCGGGGCGCCTTTAAGCTCGATCCACAGCGCCAGCAGCGGGCTCAATGGCGCGGGCGGACGGGTCTCGTGCAAACGCTCAAGCCGCAGCCAGATTTCATCATCGTCGCCTTCCAGTACATCCAGGCCGACACCTGGCAATGCGCGCAGCTTTTCTTCGCTGGCGCTGAATGCGTTGTGCTGGCTGACGGTCAACGCGGGCCGCTTTTGCATGAGTGCCGTCTGTTTTACAAATTCAATCAGACCAGCGAGACGTGCGCGTAATGTATCCATGTTTGAGCTGAACCACTTTGATAAGGGGGCGCATCGAGAAAGCCTGAAGGCGCCGGAAGAAAGCGAAAAATCCTACAATGGCCGACACAATACAGAGGTTCAGGTGGTATTCAGATACATCATTCTGTAAAAACTTCTCGCTATAAAAGACGGCCCGGATATTCCCGATAAGGTCGCTACCCATGCCCCCCTCTCCCCAACGTCTCGCACTTGCCATCGCGCTTTTAAGCTCAAGCGGGTTTACCCCGTTGGCACTCGCCAGTGACACCATTTTGAGCGCTCCCAGCACCAGCGCCCTCAACCTGGGCGCCAGCGACTCGTTGACCGTGACCCCAGCCGGGAGCCTGACCACTGCCAAAGTGGCTGTCACGCTCAAGGGCAGTACCAGCGGTACAGGCGTGGTGATCGACAACGCGGGCAGCCTGATATCGACGGGTGGGCGCGCTATCGACAGCAGTGGCAGCGCAACTGGCGAGCGTAACTACAGCATTCTTAACCGCAGCGGCGCGACGATCCAGGGCAGCAACGATGCCCTGCGCATCGACACCCACTTCAGCAGTGGCAGTGTGCTGATCGACAACAGCGGCACCATTCGCTCAACCGACAGCGGCCAGGCCATCGACCTCGACGCGGTGCGCAACGATGACGTCAACATCTCCCTGATCAACCGTGCAGGCGGGTTGATTCGCGGCGAGTTCAGCGACGGCATGAAAACCGGCTCCAACGCCACGATTGTCAACTACGGCGAGATCTCATCGGGCGATGCACTGAGCGACGACAACAAGTTCGACGGCATCGACATCGACTCGGCCACCGGCGTGACGGTGACCAACTACGGCACCGTTACGGGCGGGCGCCACGGGATCACCACCGATCTGGGTGCAACGCTGATCAACCATGGCGAAGTGACCGGGCGTAACGGCTCGGGCTTCGGCTCGGACGGTGATGGCACTGTAATCAACTACGGCACCATCACCGGTGCCTACTCCGGGCTCAAGCCTAACGGTGATGGCGACGGAGTGGATATCGACCTTATCGCCCACATCGAAAACTACGGCGTGATTCAGGGCACCGGCGCGGGCGGTGTCGATAAAAACGGCTTTGCCAACGGCAGCGAAGGTATCGCGCTGGGCGGTGGTTATATCTACAACGCTCAAGGCGCGTTGGTCAGCGGCGCCAACAATGCAGTGCTGGTGGATGATGGCAGCGATGGCTCAGGGCTCGCCGCCACCACCTTGATCAACCACGGCACGATCAAGGGGCTGGACGGTTTTGGCGTGAAGTTTGTGGGCGAGTTCGATGATGTGGTGATCAACAATGGCCTGATCAGTGGCAGCAATGGCCAGGCGCTGGATCTGGGCGGCGGCAATGACCAGCTGACGCTGGGTAGCGCCAGCCGCTTCGACGGTTTGGTCGATGGCGGCAGCGGTTTTGATCAGGTCACGCTCGATGACCCGGCCGGTGGCAGTTTCGGCAATAGCCAGAACTTTGAATGGCTGGACGTGAGGTCCGGTAGCTGGACACTTACCAGCCAGAACGATTTCAGTGACGGCGGCGTGATTTTCAGCGGCGCCCGCCTGATCAATCAGGGCACCATCAGCGGTGCCCTGATCGTCGACGAAGGTGGCGTGTATGCCGGTGGCGGCAGTGTTGCCAACCTGCTGGTCAACGGCACGTTGCAAGCTAACCCACAGTTGGGAGGTCCAAGTATCATCCATGACCTGACCCTGACCAGCGACGCGACCCTGGCTTATGGAGTCAATGCCGATGGCAGCAGTGCGCCGGTAAAGGTCGGTGGCACTGCCTGGCTCAACGGCGCAACGCTGGCGATCAATGCCGGTAGCGGCAACTACCCGTGGCTCAGCCAGTACACGGTGCTCAACGCAGGGGGCGTCGACGGCACCTTCGCCAAGGTCACCAGCGACTACGCCTTCCTCACCCCGACCCTCAGCTACAGCCCCACCAGCGTCGAGCTGACCTATGCGCGTAATGACGTGGCTTTTGCCAATTACGCCAGCAGCGCCAACGGCAGGAGTGCCGCCATCGGCCTCAGCCAGCTCAAGGCCGGGAATGCGCTGTATAACGCCTTGCTCAACACCAGCACGCAAACGGCGGGAGCGGCCATCGAACAACTGGCGGGTAGCAGCACTGCAAGCCTGAGCAGCGCAACGTTGGGCGCCACCTCACAAGTGGGCAGCAGCATGTTGACGGCCATGCAGTCCTTGGGCGCAGCCGGTGGATTGCAGGTTGCCAGTGCTGCCAGCGACACCCCGGCCCTGGCCGCCACTGGCGTACCTGCGGGTGTGCGCAACCTCAATGACCCGAATGCCCAGGGTCGTCTCTGGCTTCAGGGCCTGGGCAGCTATGGCCGCCTGGACGGGACACATGGCAACAGCGATCTGACCCAACGCACCAAAGGCGGACTGCTCGGTGCCGACTGGGCGCTGACACCCGACTGGCGCATGGGCGTGCTCGGCGGCTACT
Source organism: Pseudomonas sp. ML2-2023-6 (assembly GCF_037055265.1). Classification (NCBI taxonomy): domain Bacteria; kingdom Pseudomonadati; phylum Pseudomonadota; class Gammaproteobacteria; order Pseudomonadales; family Pseudomonadaceae; genus Pseudomonas; species Pseudomonas sp. ML2-2023-6. Next base: position 5,292,237 of record NZ_CP146347.1, read on the forward strand.
CAAAAACCGACGTGAACAGCACCGGCATGGATGGCACCGTCAACAGCTGGCATGCGGGTGCCTATGCGATCCGCCAGAGCGGCGCGTTGGCCCTGCGTCTGGGCGCGGCCTATAGCGGCCATAACGGTGACAGCAAACGCAGCGTTGTGTTTAACGGCTTCAGCGATCAGCCCAAGGGCGATTACCAGGCCAGCAGCCAGCAAGCCTTTGCCGAACTGGGCTACGCCTTGGGCAGCGGGCGCCTGAGTGCCGAACCGTTTGCCAATCTTGGTTATCAGCGTTACCAGCGTGATCGCTACACCGAAAAAGGCGGTGCTGCCGCGTTGCAGGTCGATCAGCAAACACAGGACAACTTCAACAGCACCCTGGGGGTGCGTCTGGCGCATCTGAGCCAACTGGAAAACGGCATGAGCGTCACTCCACGCCTGAGCGCAGGCTGGAAGCACACCTATGGCGATGTCAGCAGCACAACCAGCCAGGCCTTTGTGCTCGGTGGTTCTGCCTTCAATGTCGAAGGCAGCGCGCTGGACCGCAACAGCCTGGTATTGGAGGCAGGGCTGGATATTGGCGTATCGGCCCGTCAAACACTGGGCGTGGGGTATACCGGCGATATCGGCAGCAACAGCCGCAATCACGGGCTGATGGGGCAATGGCAAATGAGTTTTTGATAACGTAGCCGCTCGGCGGCGAAGCCGTCGTAAACCTTGAGAGCCGGTTTTAACTGGCACACCGCAGCATCTGATTTCACGACGGCTTCGCCGCCGAACGCAGCCTTCGTTCCTCGGCAGCTGCTACAGGGGTTGCGTTTCACACACAAAAAAAAGGCCCTCCCCGAAACCGGGGAGGGCCTTTTGCTTAACGCCGGGGGTTAGCCCAGGTTAACGCCAAAGTTCGATGCCAATGGCGCCAGGCCACCTGCAAAGCCTTGGCCGATAGCCTTGAACTTCCACTCTTCGCCATTACGATACAGCTCGCCGAAGACCATCGCGGTTTCGGTCGAAGCGTCTTCGCTCAGGTCAAAACGTGCCAGCTCTTTGCCGTCTGCCTTGTTCAGAACGCGGATGTAAGCGTTCGAAACCTGACCGAAGTTTTGCTTGCGGCTATCAGCGTCGTGAATGGTCACCGCGAAAGCCAGTTTTTTGGCTTCTTGCGACAGGCCCGCCAGGTTGACGTTCACTTGCTCGTCGTCACCATCGCCTGCGCCCGAGCGGTTGTCGCCCTGGTGCACAACGTTGCCGTCCGGCGAAGTCTTGTTGTTGTAGAACACAAAGCTGCCGTCATTCAGCACTTTGCCGCTCTCGCCAACAATAAACACCGAAGCGTCGAGGTCGAATTCCTGACCGTCAGTCACTCGTGGGTCCCAACCCAGACCTACGATAACTTCGGTCAGGCCCGGAGCTTCTTTGGTCAGGGAAACGTTGCCGCCTTTACTCAGACTTACTGCCATGTGCGTGAACCCTTATATGAAAAGTTGATGGGTTGCGGATTAAAATTTCAGACCGTAGCTTTCAGCCAATGGCTTGAGACCACCGACAAACCCTTGACCGACAGCGCGGAACTTCCACTCGGCGCCATTGCGATACAGCTCGGCAAAGATCATCGCGGTTTCGGTGCTGGCGTCTTCAGCCAGGTCATAACGCGCCACTTCATTGTTGTTGTCCTGGTTCACAATGCGGATGAAAGCATTGCGTACCTGGCCGAAGTTTTGACGGCGTGCGTCAGCTTCGTGAATGGTCACGGTAAATGCGATCCGGTCGATGTCGGCTGGCACCTTGGACAGGTCGACCTTGATCGCCTCGTCATCGCCGTCGCCTTCACCGGTACGGTTGTCGCCCGTGTGCTCAACCGAACCATCGGTGCTTTTGAGCTGGTTGTAAAAAATGAAATCGGAGTCAGCGCGTACTTTACCGTCAGCCTTGAGCAAGAAAGCGCTCGCATCCAGGTCGAAGTCTTGACCATCGGTGGAGCGTGCATCCCAGCCCAGACCCACGAGGACTTTAGTCATCCCCGGAGCTTCTTTGGACAGAGACAGGTTGCCGCCTTTGGAAAGGGAAAGTGCCATGTGTAGTTCTCCTTAGTAATGTGCGATCAAGCGTTCGTGTCGTTTTTAACGTCGGACTGCTCTTCTTCCTTACCGGGAAAGATGATGCTGGCCACAATACCAATGGCCAATACCACCAACACCACGATCAAACTGGTGTTTGGATCAATGCTGATACCGTGGCCAAACAGGTGATCGGTTGCGTTCAGGGCCAGCTTGCCGGCGATAAAGAACAGCAGTGCGATAACCGATTTCTCCAGGTGTACCAGGTAGCGTTTCAGCGCTTCGAGAACGAAGTACATGGTACGCAGGCCCAGAATTGCAAACATCATGGCCGAGTACACGATCAAGGGTTCACGGCTCACGGCAATCACTGCCGGCACGGAGTCGAAGGCAAACAGAATGTCTGAAACCTCAACCACCACCACACACAAAAACAGTGGTGTTGCAAAAAGAGCGCCCTTACCTACAAGGGTCATTCCCTTGTTCTGCGGCTTCGTGATCTCTTTTTCAAGCTCTGTACGTGAAACAAAGAAATTATGTCCGTGCAGCTTCGGCCAAACCGGGAACAGTTTTTTCGCAAAACGGTAGGCCATATGCGTGGAGTAATCCTCCTCTTCGTCCTCTTCCTTGCTGCGCAGCATCATGATCGCCGTCCAGGCCACGACCACCGCAAACAGCACTTCGACCCAAGGGCCGAACGCCAGCAGACCAGTACCGATCGCCACGAAGATCAGACGGAACACGATGGCGCCGATGATGCCCCAGTACAGAACACGGTGACGCAGCGCGTCCGGGATCTTGAACCAGGCAAAGATCGCCATGAACACGAACAGGTTGTCGACGCTGAGAACTTTTTCCAGCGCGTAACCGGTTACGAACAGGCTGGCCACGCTTGGGCCGTGGGCGTAATACAGGTAGCCCGCAAATGCGAGGGAGATCAGCACCCAGAATACCGACCAGACGGCGGCGTTGGTCAGCGTGACCGGTTTATCGCTTTTGTGGGTAAACAGGTCGATTGCCAGAGCAATGACCGCCAGAGCCACAAATACAGCGATGGTAGTTGGCGGAAAGCCAATTGCCGTGTTTTCCATGATGTCCTCAGAGATCAAAATCGCCAGGGTTCAGCCCCAGCTCATTGCAGATGGTGCGGCAAGCAGCCCGCTCACTTTCATCAAAGTTGCCGTCGGCGCTACCGATTGCGCAGCAAACACGCACCAGCAGACGGGCGGCATCTTCTTTTTTACGCAGCTGACCAATCGACTTAAGCGCTTCAGCGCGGCCGATTTGCTGGTCAAACTCAAATTTTTCGCAGACGGCGTTGAATGCCTTGATCACGTCTTTAACGTCAAAGGCCTTCAGCTCATTCGAGTTCTGAATAAACCCGACCATCTTCTGTTTTTCGTCGCTGCTGATATTGCCATCGGCAGCGGCCACCAGTGCGCACCCGGAAACTACGGCTTCCATGAACTCACGGTTTTTGAACTTGCTGACTTCCGTCGAGAGCTTGTCACGGGCGGCAGTGGCGTTGGTTTTGAGCCATTCGAGCATTGGAGTCACCTTGTCAGAAATTATTGGAGCGGCGCCTGCGTCAGCAGGTGGCCAATTACATAGCGCTCATTTGGAGCCAGCAGCCCAGCGCATACCCCAACCGAACGCTTTATCCATATCGGAATGGCCCTTGAAAAATTCAACCCTGCGGTTGACCTTCACACTGCCTCCGATGTTTTCAAGCAATGCGATGGCGCACATGCCTTTGGTGCCACCCTCCTCGCTCAGACGCACTTCAATCGGCGGTTCACCCGGGATATACAAGGTGATAACGCCGTCAGTCGCCTGCCAGTTCGGTGCGCCTTCGTAGATGAACGCATACACCAGCACGCGACGCATCTTGCGCCACTCCTTGCCGTTGATACGCAGCCACTCGCCGTCGCTCACCGAGCCGGTACGGTCGTCGCCCATCAACTGGATAAACGGCTCGTCACGGAAGTCGCCAAAGGCATTGCCCAGGGCCTGAACCGCGCCCTTGCGGCCGTTTTCCATTTCGTACAGGCAACCCACGTCCAGATCGATACCGCCCGACTTGCCGGTCGCCTTGTTACGCAGGGTCGCGAAAAAACCGCCACCGCCACTGCCCGCGCTGTCGTTCGGGTTGGTGCGGTTCCAGTTCAGGTTGATCTTGATCTCGCCAAAGTCACCGTCCTTTTTCTCAAGGCTGATGGACGGGCGCTGCTTGTCCAGGGTGATCTTGGACAGGTTGATCTTCGACGCCGGAGCAGGCGCAGGCGCAGCAGGTGCAGCAGGTGCTGGAGACGGCACTGGCGTCGGAGCGGCAGCCGGAGCGGGCGCGGCAATATCAACGCCAAAATGCTGAGCCAATGGCGCAAGGCCACCGGCAAAGCCCTGGGCGACGCAGCGGAATTTCCATGCGCCCTGACGGCGATAGAATTCGCCGAGGATCAACGCAGTTTCTTGCATACCCTGGGTAGGAATCGGCGCTTCAATACCGCCACTCACCGCTACATTCAGCTGTGGGAAGGCATCGAAACGGGCCTTGTTCTCGTAAATGGTCGCGGTCAGTGCGACTTTTTCGATGGCCGGGTCAATGGCCTCCAGGTTGACGCTGAACACACTGCGCCCGGCAGCCGACTCGACCAGCTTGACCGCGCCATTGTTGACGCTCTGCTGGCCGAAGAAGCACATGTCGTTGTCGCCACGCACCTTGCCCGACTCATTGAGCAGGAAGGCCGACACGTCCAGATCAGCGCCCGCCACCGGGGTGTAGCTGATGGTCACGCTCAGGGTGCCAGAGGCAACGCCCGTATTGGCGCCAGGCGTCAAAGTCGTCATGCGCGCACCGCCTTGGCCGCATCACTGGCCAGGTCTTGTGCGGTACGGCCATTGGCCACGGTTCCGATAGCGGTCAGGTCCCAGCCCGCCGAGGTGCGGCTGATGTACGCCATGACCACCCCGGTGTGACGCCCCTTGTCCGACAAGTTGAAGCGCGCCAGCTCTTTGCCGGTCAGCTCGTCAACGATGCGGCAGTAGGCGTTTTCGACCGCTTCAAAATTTTGCCCGGTGAACGAGTTCACGGTAAACACCAGGTGTTTAACCCCGGCTGGCAGTTGCTCCAGATTGACCTGGATCGATTCGTCGTCGCCATCGCCCTCACCCGTGCGGTTGTCGCCGGAGTGAACGATGGAGCCGTCATTGGACTTGAGCTGGCGGAACCACACCAGGTCTGTCGGTTGTTTGGCACTGTCGAGCAGGATGCACGAAGCATCCAGATCGATAGCGGTGTCACTGCTCAGCAGTTTGGCAAAAAAACCGCTCGGCTTGACCGGGTCCCAGCCCAGGCCCATACGGATTTTTTTAAGACCGGTTCCGGCTTCTTTCTCGAGAGAAATGGTTTGATTCTTGGACAGCGAAATGGCCATGAAGCGTCTCCTTGTCTGCGCTGAAGCACGATAGGTAATTGCTGATTATTGACACGCTTTGCTTACGCCTGGCTTACAGCCCTTCACGTAAACACACGTCAAGTGGCCGCTTGCGGCGCCACAGCGCGTGAAATTCGCGCCAATGTGGCTCCTGAGCGGCCCCGAGCATTTGTTCATCGCCTACGGTGTCACCCCAGGCGCGTAAGATGTATTGGTCCAAAGGCCCGTATTGCGCCTCTAACCGAATGACTTTTTGCTCACAACGACAGTTGATACCGTCGATCTGCCCCGTCAGTACGCCATCGACTGAAGCCAGCCGGGTACCGATCAGGCCGATACCGAGTTTTTGGGCGAACGGTGTAAGCACCAGCTCCGGGGACGCCGAGCAAATAGTGACGTTGGCGCCCTGCTCAACTTGGTTGGCGACGGATGTTAATCCTAAAGGACGCATTAGACGCTGCCAGGAAACGTCACAAAATGCTTCGGCGCGTTCTTTTACCCACGCCTCTTTGGCACCGGTCAGGTAGACGGCGATCAGTTTTTCTTTCAAATCATTGCGCGAAATCCTACCCAGCAGATAGCAAGCGGTGGCCGGGATCATCCGCAGCAAACGCATCGCGAACAGCCGATTACCAAAGGCAAAGCGCAAAAAAGGCACAAAAGTATCGTGATAGGTCAGCGTGCCATCAAAGTCGAAAGCCGACAGAACTTGCTTGCCATTGATCGGTGTCTTCAAAACGTCGTTCAACCCACTAATTCAGCCAATCGCAGGCTGCCTCCAAAAGTGTCTGACGAGCTGGCAACTTCGGGACGAACCCCTTGCCAATGTGCTCGTTCAATAATTGTTTGCGCCCATTTGTAATGGGTCGCGGGTTCACACATGGCGTCATTGAACTTGAACACCGCAGGCGCCGCCTCACTCAGTATGTGGCGTGCGCTGTTGAGATCTTCAAGGCTGACTTGCAACGCCCTGTGGATAACTGCAATTTGCGACGGATGAATAGCGGTTTTACCCACAAGCCCGTGGGCCATATCCAGCGCCAGCTCTTGCTCCAGCAAGTGCGGTGCGTTCAGTTGTTCAAACACCGGTGCGGTCAGGGCAAAGCCTGCCGAGCCCATAATCCCGCATAACATGGGAATCACATAGCTCATGGGTGTGCTGTACAGGGTCATGGTCTGTGGGCGACGCAAGCCCAGGCAGCCCATCAAGTCATTGCCGCCTATGCGCAGGGCAATAATGCGCCCCGGCAATTGCTCCAGCATGGCGCTGCGCAGCTCAACCATGGCATTGGGCACAAAGACTTCAGGGGTTTCCAGGGTAGGCATCAGCATCAAGTCGTCGCGGGTAACCGCATGCTGCCACTCGCGAATATTACCCAGGCTGAGTTTGGGTACTACAAAGCCGTCAACATGGCGCATCAGCGACCACTCGTTGAGCACCGCCGCCATGGCGGCATCCCGGGGCCGCACAAACAGGATCGGCCCGGTAGACGGTCGACCACCACGTGCCTCAATCCCCAGCAGCAGGCTCTTGAGGTTGTTCAGCCCCTGCTGCACGTCGGTTTCGGCCACGGCGTCTTCCAGGCACACCACCAGTGAGCGCAAACCCTGAATTTTGTCCCCCAGCACCACGTCAAGAATGTCGGGACGGGTGGCCGGCATATAAAGTGTGGCGCCCAAGGCATAGGCTGAATGTTTGATCATCAGCGAACACTCCTGATTACGGTCACTGCACGATACGGCCCCAACTCATCACCGACTTCCTGGACCTCGATGTTGGCCTGGCGCGTCAAGTGCAGCAGCAGTTGCACGTCCTGATCGTCAAGGTTGCGGACCAGTACGTGGTCCGGCACCCGGCGCATAACGGCGCGGGTGGCCTCGGCAATACCCGGTTTGACCCGGTTGGGGTTGGTCACCGCAAACCGGGTCGAGATACGTTCGACCGCCGCCACCGCCGAGTGTTGCAAAACTTCGGCCTGCTCCGTTATCCACGGCTGTGCAGCGACCAGCGGTGCTAGCTGCGCACGCTCGGTCTCGATGCTGTGGATAAAACTCATGGTCACATCGTGTTCCGCCAAATGGTCGTACACCACACAGCCATGCAGCCCAGGGTCTTGTGGCCAGATAGAGCGAGAAACCAGCCCTGAAACCGTAGCCCCCAGGATGCCCGACGGGATCAGCCAGTCTTCAGCCGAAGCCGCCAGCCAGGCGCGCCCACAGGGGTCGGCCAACACCACCAGTCGCGGATCTGCCGGGAAACGCGAGTCTCCCGCCAGGCTGTCGCGAATCTGCCCGCTGATTGCACCCTTGCCGGTCCAGCCATCGACAAACACGATGTTCTCGGCACCGTGGGCCTTGATGATAGCTTCGAGTGCGACGTTGTCGATTCCACGGTCGCGAATAATACTGATCCCGTAATGCGCAGCCTCGCGCCCCAGATCAACCAGTGCCCGACGCAGCAACACGCCCAACGGCAAGCCTGCCCGTACAAACGACACCAGCGCAATCGACGGGCCGCTGTAGCGTTCGTTCAAGGCCTGTGCCAGCGCTTGCACATCCGCTGCCATGCGGGCGCCGTTCTGTGCCAACGCAAGCTGATAGAGGCTTTTATGGGTGTCGGACGGTGCATGCTCCTGGCTGATCATCTCGGAGTAATGGCGCTGCTGGGTCTGGATCAGGCGCTCTTTTTCCTGCACGTCGGTGACTTCAATCTGCATGGCGCGCAGCAAAAAGTGCACGTCATCGGCGTCATAACTGCCACTGCCGACGGTATGCAGTCCTGCAAAAGCGTTACTCATGGTCGACACTCGCCAACACATGGCTGGCCAACTGACCGCGCTTGGGCGTGCCCCACCAGTCGCACTCGGCCATAAAGCCCAGGTCCGACACGCTGTCGCCAAAGCCCAGCAGCGGGCGCTTGCCGTTGATCGCCTGATCACGGCGGATCCACTCGCGCACTGCTTCGCGCTTCTGCAAGGCCTGAGGCAGGAACGCCAGATTGTTGCCATTGCCGTGCACGTACAGCCCGTCCAGCAAGCCCCGCGCCTTGACCTCAGCCAACACGGTGAGCAACGCCTGGTCGGTTTCATTGTTGTGCTTGGTGACCACGTAATTGGCCAAGCCCTGTTCTTCTACCACCCAGCCGCGCAACGAGAAGCCAAGCTCCGTGCCAATGGCCAGGGTTTGCTCGCTCAACTGATGCAGCCGGGTTTGCTCAAGCGCCAACTCGTCGCACATGCGGGCATGCCATTGGGCATCCAGCGAGCCGTCCGGGTTGAGGATCACCCCACCGTGGGCACAGACCGCGCCATGGACAAAGGGCAATTGCACCCGCTGATAGGCTTCGATGCTGCGCGCAGTCACCGGGACTACGTCGCTGGTGGCCAGCAGCCACTCAACAAAACTCTTCTGGGTCGCGCTCATAAAGCCGTTGGGCTGACCATCCACATCCAGCGTGGCGGCAAAGCGTGGCTCATCGCCCATTTTGCGGGCGGTTTGAAACAGGGTGTCATCCAGATCGACGAACACCAGAGGGCGATTACTGCTCATCAACGATTACCTGCGCATTCAGTGCGCTGATCAGCGCCGGGTCGACGGCGGCTGCCGGGGTTTCGCTGCAAATCAGCACCCGGTCAAACTGGCCGGGGGCGACGTTATAAAGAAAGTTGGGAATACCCAGGCCGTAGTTGTCAGAGAACGACAACGCGTGGTCGATGGCATGCCCCAAGGCAATCGGCGAGCGGCTGGTGGAGCTGAAGCGCACATCGGCACCCGCCCGCTCCAGGCGCTCGGCCAGCAGAAAGGGGCGCCAGACAAATTCACTGGTGCCAATCACCAATACCCGCTCACCGGGTGTGACCTGTAAATCAGGCGCCAGCGTGTCGAGGTGTTGGCGAACGCCCATGCGCCCCCAGTCACGACTCGAATCGAGCGCCCAGTCGCCTTGGGCCACACTGCCTACTTCAGGCATATCCGGCAGCTCTGCGGTTGGATCTTCGGCGAACGTGTAACGACCGTCGAGCAAAGAGACGCTAGTGACGTGGTCACCCATCGCCTTGCGCACCGCATCCTGGGACCAGTCGGTCAGGGTCGCGGTAACGATGCGTTCAATCGAATCGAGCCCCGCCTCGGCCAGCGCCCGTGACAGGTTGATAAAGGTATTGCCGGTCGACGCTTCGTCGTCCACCAGCACCAGCGAGCGGGCGTTGAGCATCATTTCGCGGGTTTGCGCATCTTGTGGCAGATGCAGCAGGTGCGAACTGGCGTGGCTGTGTTCTTCTTCAAAACGGGCAAACAGTTCGCTGCCCGTGGGGTGACGGCTGCTGCACAGATACACGCTGTCATTGCGGGTCTGGCTCAAGGCGCGGTGTACGCCAGCACCCAGACCGACGGCCGTTTCAGCCATGCCGATCACCAACACCGGGCCGGGCAAGTCGGCAGGAATCTTGGCGGCCAGGGCATTGAAGCTTTCAGCCATCAACGATGGACGGGCCGGGATATGGCGACCCAGTACCCGGGAGACAAACAAAAAGGCCCGCTTTGGATTGCGCCGCTCGGCAAAATCGAAAAGTGCCTGTGGATCAAAGGTCGATGCATTGACCTCTACCTCCAGACGACCGCGCTTGAGGTTTGCATGCAAAACCTTGGGTTCAGTCGTGGGGTTAGCGCTATTCATCAACATTTACTACCTGAAAATACTTAAAAAGTGGGGGACGATCAGCGAGTCGATAACTTTAGACAAGCGATAAATAGTTACCGGAAACGTCAACTCAACCTGGTAGCGAGTCCCCGCGTACCGGAACCACGACCGTGATCGCCTTTACCTGAATATCATCGCGCCAGACGCTGGCAGGCACGGGCATGCCGAGGCGGCGAGCGGCAAAAATACCGGGCAGGTTGACCCCGGCTTCACGGGTGTAGCCGATGCCACCGGAGTAACGCAGATTGATCTCCAGCAAATGTGGCTGGCCCGCCGCGTCGTCACGGGTTTGCACGTTGACGATACCGTCGCACTTGAAGTGCCGTGCGGCCTTGATCGCCAGCTCAACCGCTGGGCCGTCGCGCTCGAATGTCTGCATCAGGCCTTGCTTGCGTCGCCCGACATAAGCCACGGCTTCACCGGCCTCGCACACCATGTCTACCGAGCATTCGCTACCGGGCATATAAGGCATGACCAGCAACGGCTTGGGCGTCTCGGACAGGCCATAGGCCTGGGCAAACACGGTCGCGTTGACTTCATGGGCGTCAGCGTTGGCAAAACTGCGAAACGGGTCGACATCATCGGCCAAACGCCAAAAGCCTTGGCCGTAAATGCCGCGCGTTGGCTTTACGCAGACCTGACCGTCGCGGGCCAGTTGGGCGTAGGCCTCTTGCAGCTCGGCCTGGGTGCTCACGGTAATCGCCGGAATACACGCCAGTCCCGCCGCCAATGCCTCACGAGTAAACGCCGACTTGTCATCAACCCGTTCAAAGGTGTCCAGGTCCAGAGCACCTGTGATCAGTTGCAGCCCCACAGATTCGAACTCGCCACGGTGCGCTTCATAAACCTGACCCACGCGCCCGGCCAGCACCACCTTGATCTTATGGGCCCGCGCCTGCTCGATGACCCAGTCGATGCGTTCTTGATTGTCCTGCGGCTCGCGCCAGGCGACATCGGCCAACCCGGTAATTTCAGGGCGACTTTGTCGGTGTGAAGCATAAACCCGTACCGCATCCGGCAGCGCCGCTCGGGCACCTGCAATCACGTCGCGTTGGCTGGATTGCCCTTCAAGAAACCAGATCATGAACATCCCTTGGTACGGATAAACGCGGGAGTCTAGCGGATGGGGGCTACCGACGCCCTTAGTCATTACGGGGATGCCGTGTAACCAAATATGAAAATTATTAACTAACTAGTTCATAATGTGCGGCATCGTGTCGCGCCCTGTCGCCGACACTTCATATAAAGGAGCACCCGTAGATGTTTTTCTCTTCCCGCGCCCTGCTGAACACCAGCCTGTGCGGCGGCTTGTCATTGCTGGCCCTGGCGCCTGCCTGCGTACTGGCCGATACCACCGACAACCTGATGAACCGTTCGACCCTGACCGGCGACTGGGGCGGTGAGCGCCAAAAGCTGATCGACAAAGGCGTCAAGCTGACCGGCGATTACAACTCCGAAACCTTTTCCAACCTGCAGGGCGGGATCAAGCACGGCACTCGTTACTCGCAACAAGTACGCATCGGTGCCCAGTTCGACCTGAGCAAAATACTCGGCACCGCCGATGCTGGCCTGGTGCAAATCACCGTCAATGATCGTCGCGGCCACAGTGCTTCCGAAGATCTGGTAGGCAACCGCTTGCCGATCCAGGAAAACGCCGGCGGTAACTTCACCCGTCTGTCCGAGTTCAGCTACCAGCGCACCCTGTTTTCCGAAGACCTGACCACCAAGCTGGGCTTCTTGCCGATGGGCAATGACTTTGGTGGCATGCCGCTGCTGACCAGCTTCGTCAACGCCGGTTTTTGCGCCCACCCGCTGACCCAGTCCAATGGCAGTGGCTGGACCAACTACCCCACCGGCCACTGGGGCGGTGAGTTGCGCTACACCGTGAGCCCGGCACTGACCCTGCAAACCGCCGTGTTCCAGGTCAACCCCGAGTACAACAGCCGTTCCTCCGAAGCCTTCAGCATGACCACCAAAGGCACCACGGGGGCGATCATGCCGCTGGAAGCGATCTTCACCAACAACGCCTGGCTCAATGGCCAATACAAAGTGGGCTGGTACTACGACACGTCCAACACCCGCAAAATTGGCAGCACACAAAAGGCCAACAATCGCACCGGCGCCTATGTGTTGGTCGACCAGGCCATCTGGCGTGACGAGCAAGACCCCGAAAGCGTGTTGCGCGCCTTTGGCCAGGCGGCCAGCAGCAATGCTGCAACCTCGCCGATGAGCCATTGGTACTCGGTGGGTCTGGTCAAGCAAAAGCCGTTTGCCAGCCGCCCCAAAGACAGCATCGCCTTCGCCTATGGCCGCGCCGTGTTCAACTCACGCTCACGGGATGTTCAAGAAGCGGCGGCCAGCAGCCCGGAACAAGCGGACATGATCGCTAACCTGGACAGCGGCGAGCAGTTGCTCGAACTCAACTATGGCGCGCAAGTCACGCCGTGGTTGCTGTTGCGCCCGGACCTGCAATACATCATCGAGCCGGGGGCCTTCTACGGCGCCAGCCGCAGCAATGCGCTGGTCGCGGGATTGCAGGTTAAAGCCACGTTCTGACCGACAACCCTCTGTAAATACTCTGTTCCAGATCAAGCCCCCAGTGGGAGCGAGCCTGCTCGCGAATGTTCTTCGCGAGCAGGCTCGCTCCCACGCTTGAAGTATCTCTCTCCACTGACGAGGAACAAAGGCTGCGATCGAGTGCAAAACAGTCGTAAAAGACTTTAACGATCGCTTCGCTCCTCAGCGGCAAATTGGGCAGACAGGTTTCACAATTTGTTAAGAATTGCCCTCCTATACTCCAGCGCAGTATTCCATTCGATTTCTGCCTGGTAGCCCAATGCGTCTGACTCGTCCTGCTTTGCTGTTATTGCTGCTCGGTTGTGTCCTGCTGTTTTTTGCACTGGGCAATCATCAACTACAAGGCTCTACCGAATCTCGGGTGGCGGGCATCGCCATGCAAATGCACTTGAGCGACGATTGGGTAACGCCCAATTTGCTCAATGACCCCTTCCTCGAAAAACCACCCCTGAGCCTGTGGCTGGATGCAGGCGCCATTCGCCTGTTCGGCGGCGAGTTGTTCGCGGTGCGCCTGGCCTCTGCCTTCGCCGGCTTATTTAGCGTGCTGTTGCTGTACGCCATGTTACGCAAACTCGGGCGTCCAACCGCTCTGGCCTGGACTGCAGCGGCGATGCTGGCAACCATGGGGATTTTTTGGGGTAACGCCCGCCAAGTGGGCGAAGACTCTCTGCTGACCTTGGGGGTAACCATGGCGTTGCTGGCGTTTTTTTATGCCAGCCGCCAGCTTCGTTTTGCCTGGGGCAGTTGGCTGTTGTTTGCCGCTGGGATTGCCATTGCGACCTTGAGCAAAGGCGTACTGGGACTTGCCCTTCCGGGGGTGGTGATTTTTGTCTATTTGCTGTGCGAAAACCTGATCGAAAAACGCTTCGCCCTGCACAATTGGCTGCGCCCCGCCCTGCTGACTCTGCTCGGACTGGTCCCACTACTGATCTGGCTGTGTGTGCTGTATCAGCGCGGCGGGATGCAGGCGGTAAGCGAACTGTTATGGACCAACAGCGTTGGGCGCTTTAGCGGATCGTTTGTCGAAGCCGGGCATTACGAACCGTTTTACTACTACCTGAGAAAACTGCCCGAAGCCTTCCTGCCGTGGAACCTGCTGACCTATCTGGGCCTGTGGCACTTTCGCAAGCAGCTGCGCGACAACCCGTTTCTGCTGTTCTTCTGTGTGTGGCTGGTGGCGCAATTTCTACTGTTGAACTTCGCCTCCAGCAAACGCGCGGTGTACATGATGTCGCTGGCGCCAGCCGCCGCCGTCATTGCCGCAGAATACGCCCGGGTGATTCTGGACTGGCTGCGCAAAAAAAGCCCGGAGTCGGCAACAGCCAGGTTCCTCAGCGATTACCACCGTCCTCTAGCCATCGCGCTGTTAGCTGGCCTGGTGGCCGCCTATATGCTGGCAGCGCATTGGGCCCCGCGAGCCGACAAGGAAGAGTCATTCCAGCCCATCGCCGCCCATGTCATGGACCTGCAAGCCAGTGGCAAACAGGTGGCGCTGCTCAGACCCGACGAGCGCCTGGGTGCCGTGGTGTTTTACACCCAGCAATTGCAGCACACGCTCAAGACCACGGACGAGCTGCGAGCGTTTCTCAGTGCATCGCCTGACAATATCGCCCTTGTCGAGAAGCCCGAAATACCGGGCATCTCCTTGAACGTACTGGACAAGGTCAGTGTGGGGCGTCACCACTTTTACTTCGTCAGCCTGGCAGCACCCACCCCATAAACTTGATCCGAGGCAACAGATACGCAGATGGCGTGGCCGATCGTGGTGCATTGGCTACGCTCCTTGGGCGATTCCCAGCCAAGGAGCCTGTCATGACCATCAGCATCACCAGCAAGACCCTGAGCGACTACGACGCTAATCTGGCCTTCAACACTGCTACCGCGTTTCTACGCAAATCGGATCTGGCCAATTACCTGATTGATCAACTTGAACAGCAGCGCGTAAAGCTCCACGTGGAGGTCAGCACCGACCCGGCACTGGCCAATCAGGATGTATCGAACAACGGTTCGATTGTCTGGAACCTGCACAGCAACGTATCGCCCAGTGCGGATTTGACCGACGTGACAACCCTGCTCAGTCGTATCCCTGCGCCGCAAAAGCCCTATATCACCAGCCAATGGGTGCTGCTGCATTTGCTCGCCCTTGCCATCGAGCAATTGAACAGCCAGCTCAACTTCCGTGACGCGGATGCGACCTGGCCGTGGCTGGATGAAAAAGTGCTCAGCGCCAGCGATATCGAAAATGTGGTGGCCCGCGAACTCAGCGACCTGCCGTTGCCCGATGAGCAAAACTGGGACCGCCTGCTAAAGCGTATTTGATGGGTATGCAGTGACTCAGCAGGAGCGAGCCTGCTCGCGAAGCGAGGACACCTTCGCGGGCAGGCTCGCTCCCACAGACGGGGTCACACGGGCCTTCACCGCAGAGTGTTTCAGAATTGTGAGGATTCAATCCCGTGGTGTGTAGTCACCACCGGTACAATGCTCGCCCAGTCCTTGGTCTCGATATAACCGAGCATCTGCGGCGCTGCGTTCACACCATTGGTGTTGATAAACAATGAAGCGCCGTAGCCAAAGGTAGTGTCCGTTGACAGGTGCATGTCCACCAGCATTTGGTCCATGCACTCGCTGTGGCTCACGAGTATCAGATTGTGACCCGGCACTTTGTGCTTGAGCGCATCACGCAACATCGTGCCACGGCAGTTGAACAACCAGTCCTGTGCCTCTACCGGTCGATCAAACATGGCGTTGGCCGTTTGCCGGGCCCGGGTCAGCAGGCTGCTATAGATATCGGCGTTATTGAGCCCCAGCTGCTTATAGTCTGCACCCAATACCTGGACCGCCTGCGCACCGCGCACCGTCACCCCGTCTGCGGGGCCAAGGCACTGCGTAGTCGAGCGATCACAGCGTTCGGCATGCCGCACCAGCACAATCACATCGCCCTTGGCCCAACTGTTAGTCAGTTGCAACACCTGATCGGCATGGCTCGGCTGCCCCAGATTGGCCGGGGACGCGGGAGCCAATATCGCCAATGTCAGTGCTACGGCCAGCACGGCGGCAAAGATCACCACCAATGTATTTTTATAGCGGGCCAGCCCACAGCGCAGCATTACGCGATTGATTGCGTTCAAACCAAGACTCAACGTCACAGTACACACGCTCCTATGGCAGTCAGTGAACGACACTGGCCGCCACCCTATAGCCCGAATATGACAACGGGTCGCTTAGCGTCCCTGCTGCAAGAAATAGACTTACACAATGTTGTTTTCTATTAGCTGAACACGAGTTTAAAAAAGCGCAGGTCAGTGACAGGTGAAACAAATGTGAAAAAAAACGTGAGCCGTTAATGAACGACGCACACAAGAAAACGTTTCAGCTCTGACAAATGCCGCCGATATAGCCGAATACAACACTCGGCTGGGCCAAAAAAATAAAACCCTCCAGCGAACTTAGATCATGCGTGCAGCGTTCCTGGAGAACTCAATGAACAGATGGCTGAGCAACATCAGCGTCAACCTGAAACTGTCCCTGGGCTTTGGCCTGGTACTGGCCCTAACCTGCGTGATGGCCGTCTGCAACTGGATCAGTCTGGACAAGATGATTGATCGCAGTAACTGGATGAGCGACATCACGCGCCTCAATACCGCGTTTACCAACCTGCGGGTCACGCGCTTGCAGTACATGCTGACGGACGGCGACGAAACTGCCGCACAGAATGTACAAACCAGCATTGATGCGTTTAAGACCCAGCAAAATGAGCTGATCAGCACTTTTCAAAGCCCTGAAAACCTCAAGTTGCTCAAGGAGCAGCAAGAGGTCATCGGCCGTTACGAGCGTGCACTGGCGAACATGCGCAAGGCGTATATTGAGTCTGCCGCGTCGCGAGCCAGCATGGACCGCAACGCCACACTGGCACAGGACGCCATCGCGACCCTGATTGCCCGTGCCCTGCAACTGCCTGTGGGTGATGAAAGCCGTTTCGACATGTTCCAGACGGTATCCGAGGTA
This sequence comes from Pseudomonas sp. ML2-2023-6, assembly GCF_037055265.1. Classification (NCBI taxonomy): domain Bacteria; kingdom Pseudomonadati; phylum Pseudomonadota; class Gammaproteobacteria; order Pseudomonadales; family Pseudomonadaceae; genus Pseudomonas; species Pseudomonas sp. ML2-2023-6. The sequence goes on from NZ_CP146347.1 coordinate 5,308,996, forward strand.
CGCGAGCAGTTCCTGCTCTCGCGTTATCAGGTGCGCGCTTATATTGCCGCACCCAACCCCACCACCGAGAAGGCTGCACGCCAGCAACTGGACAGCGCCGTCGCCAGTCTTGAACGCTTGACCGCGCATTTCGGCGCGAATGCCGGCGACACCCTGCGCACCCTGACCCAGACCATGGCGCAGTACAAACAAGCGCTGCAGCTGTACGCCAGCACCGACAACACCATCATCGCCATGCGCAAGGACATGACCGAGTACGGCACCAGTATCCTTGGCCACAGCGATGAGTTGTACAAGCTCCAGCTGGAACGCCGCGATATCGAAAGCGCCACGGCCAACAGCATGCAACTGATCACCACCTTGCTGGTGTTGCTGTTTGGCATCACTGCTGCCGTCATCATCACTCGCCAGATCACCGTACCTCTGCGTGAAACCCTGGCCGTGGTTGATCGCATTGCCAGCGGCGACCTCTCGCAGAACCTGCGGGTGACCCGTCGCGATGAACTGGGCGTGCTGCAACAAGGTATTGCGCGCATGGGCACAACCCTGCGTGAGTTGATCAGCGGTATTCGCGACGGTGTGAGCCAGATCGCCAGTGCTGCCGAAGAGCTGTCGGCCGTCACCGAGCAAACCAGCGCCGGGGTCAACAGCCAGAAGATCGAGACCGATCAAGTAGCCACTGCGATGCATGAAATGACCGCCACCGTGCAGGAAGTCGCACGTAACGCCGAACAGGCCTCGCAAGCGGCGGCCGCGGCAGACAATGAAGCCCGCGAAGGCGACACCGTGGTCAACCAGGCGATTGATCAGATCGAGCGTCTGGCGGTAGAAGTCGGCCGTTCGACTGAAGCCATGGCCGTGCTGCAACAGGAAAGCGACAAGATCGGCAGCGTGATGGACGTGATCAAGGCTGTGGCCGAACAGACCAACCTGCTGGCCCTCAACGCCGCCATTGAAGCGGCCCGTGCCGGTGACGCAGGCCGTGGCTTTGCCGTGGTTGCCGATGAAGTGCGCGGTCTGGCCCAGCGCACGCAAAAATCCACCGAAGAAATCCAGACCCTGGTTGCAGCCCTGCAAAGCGGCACGCAGCACGTGGCCAGCGTGATGCACAACAGCCGCAACCTGACCGACAGCAGCGTGACTCTCACACGCCAGGCAGGCACGTCGCTGCAAGGCATCACCCGCACGGTGTCGAATATTCAGTCGATGAACCAGCAAATTGCCGCAGCCGCCGAGCAGCAAAGCGCAGTGGCCGAAGAGATCAGCCGCAGCATCGTCAACGTGCGCGACGTCTCCGAGCAAACCGCAGCGGCCAGCGACGAGACGGCCAAGTCCAGCGTTGAACTGGCGCGGTTGGGTAATCAGCTACAAGAGATGGTGAGCCACTTCAAGGTGTAACCACTCGAGCCTGTGGGCGCGGGCTTGCTCGCGCCCATAACAGCAATATCAGCGAGCTAAAAACACTCCGGCGCGATTGCCACTGGCTGCGCCCTGTTGATAACTCAACACACCGTTGACCCACACCCCGTCTATCCCTTCAGCTGCCTGCTGCGGTTGGTTGAAATCTGCCACATCGCGCACTGTCCTGGCGTCGAACAGCACCAGGTCCGCCCAGTTGCCTTCGCGTATTTCGCCCCGCTCCCTCAGACCAAAACGCTGCGCCGACAACCCGGTCATTTTGTGTACTGCCGTGTGCAAAGGGAACAGGCCCACGTCTCGGCTGTAATGCCCCAATACCCTTGGAAACGCCCCCCACAGACGCGGATGCGGAAACGGGTCTTCAGGCAACCCGTCCGAGCCGATCATCGATAACGGATGCGCGAGGATCCTGCGCACATCGCTTTCATCCATCCCGTAATACACCGCGCCTGCAGGTTGCAAACGCTGCGCCGTGTCCAGTAACGACAAGCCCCAAAGCCCGGCAATGTCCTGTAAATCACGCCCACCCATCTCAGGGTGCGGCGTCGACCAGGTGATGGTGATGCGAAACGCATCAGTCACTTGCTTGAGGTCCAGGGTCGAAGAACTCGCCGCATAGGGATAGCAATCGCAGCCCACCGGGTGGGTCTTCGCCGCCTGCTCCAGCGCCGCCAGCAACTGCGGGCTGCGCCCCCAATTGCCCGCACCGGCGCATTTGAGATGGGAAATGATTACCGGCACTCGAGCCTGGTGTCCGATCAAAAACGCTTCGTCCATCGCCTCCAGCACGGGTTCGAACTCACTGCGCAAATGGGTGGTGTACAAAGCCCCGAACGCAGTCAGTTCGCCAGCCAGTTGCAGCACTTCGTCGGTCTCGGCACTGAATGCACTGGCGTAGGCCAGCCCTGTGGATAACCCCAAAGCCCCCGCTTCCAGGCTTTCGCGCAGTTGTTGACGCATGGCCTGGATTTCACTGGCGCTGGCGGTGCGCTGCAAATCGTCCATATGGTTACTGCGCAAGGCCGTATGACCGATCAGCGCGGCAACATTCACTGCAGGGCTGGCCGCCTCGACCGCGGCACGATAGTCACTGAAACGCGGGTATACAAACGCAGCCTTGGCCCCCAACAGGTTCATCGGATCCGGCGGTTCATTGCGCAGGGTCACGGGCGATGCGCTGATGCCGCAGTTACCGACAATCACCGTGGTCACGCCCTGACTGAGTTTTGGCAACATCTGCGGCTGGCGGATAACCACTGTGTCATCGTGGGTATGTACATCAATAAAGCCCGGCGCCAGCACCCGGCCAGCGGCGTCAGTTTCGTGGGCGGCGCGTGCACCGCTCAAGTCGCCGATACGCTCGATACGCCCCCCGCGCACCGCCACATCAGCCGTATAGGCCGGGGCGTTAGTGCCATCAATCAGCCGTGCATTGCGAATCAGTGTGTCGTAGCGCATTTCAATCCCCCAACGGCAGGCAGTCGTCGCCGCCACGATAGTCATCCAATGCCAGCTTGATCCGGCGCAAGCGCTCCTGGTTGGCTTCGGGCATCGACAGCGCCAGCTCGGTGGCGAGCACATCAATAGCCAGCAACATGCCGTAACGGGCCGCCGTGGGCTTGTAGATAAAGCTGGTTTCCACCCCTTGCAGCGCCAGCACCACATCCGCCAGTTCAGCCAGCGGCGAGTCGGGACGGGTGATCGCAATCACCTTGGCGCCATAGTTGTGGGCCAGCTTTACCGCCTCGATCAGCTCCGGGGTCTGCCCCGTCAAAGAGCACACAATAACGGCGTGTTCCGCCCCGAGGGTCGCGGCCACCACCCGCATCATCACGGCGTCGCGGCAGGCGGCGATGGGGTAGCCCAGCCGCACGAGGCGCACCTGCAATTCATCACTGCACCCACTGGAGCAACCGCCCATGCCGAACGCGTGAATCATCCTCGCCTCGCTGAGCACCCGGACCGCATCGGCAAATCTTTCACCGTTGAAACCGGCCAGATGCTCATGCAGCGTCGACTCGATATCCCCCACGATCTGGCGAAAAAACGCCGATTGCTCGGGCATGCTCGCGCTATTCAGAAAGCGGTTACCCACGCCGCTGGCCTGGGCCAATTGCAAGCGCAGGTCACGCAAGTCGCGGCAACCGACGCTGCGGGCAAAGCGCGACAAGGTGGCGCTGCTGACCTCGGCCCGCAGAGCCAGTTCGTCGAGGCTGGCACTGGCGGCAAAGCCGATGTCGCTGAGCATCAGCCGGGCAATCCGCGCTTCGGCGGCGCTGAAGCTGTCCTGGCGAACGCGAATTTGATACAGGATGTCCATTTAAATCAGCTCTGAGAGGATCAGGACAAAACCAAACGCCACCACGGAAATCAGGGTTTCCAGCACCGTCCAGGTCTTGAAGGTTTGGGCGACGGTCATATTGAAGTATTCCTTCACCAGCCAGAAGCCGCCGTCGTTCACGTGAGAAAAAATCACCGACCCTGCGCCCGTGGCCAGCACCAATAATTCAGGGTGTGGATAACCCAGACCAATCGCAACTGGCGCCACAATCCCCGAAGCGGTGGTCATGGCGACAGTGGCCGAGCCGGTGGCAATGCGCATCAGCGCAGCAAACACCCAGCCCATAAACAGCGGCGACAACTGAAACTCCTGAGCCAGGCCGACAATTTCGGTGGTCACGCCCGAATCGATCAGAATGCGGTTCAACCCGCCACCCGCCCCCACCAGCAAGGTGATGCTGGCGGTGGGCGCAAGGCAGTCGTTGGTGAATTTCAAAATCGATTCACGGTTAAACCCCTGGGCCAGCCCCAAGGTCCAGAAACTCACCACCGTAGCGATCAGCAGCGCCATCACCGAGTTACCGATGAACTGCAAAAACTGATTGAACCCGCTGCCCGGGGTAGAAATCAGATTGGCCCAGCCGCCGATCAGCATCAGCACCACCGGCAGCAGGATCGTGCCCAGGGTGATGCTGCAACTCGGCAAGCGTGCCCGGGGTTCGCGGTTGATAAATTGCTTTTCCAGCGGGTTGTCGGCGGGCAACTGAATGCGCGGCACGATAAATTTGGCGAACAGCGGCCCGGCGATGATCGCCGTAGGGATGCCGATCAGAATCGCGTACATCAGGGTTTGCCCAACAGAAGCCTGATACGCCTGCACAGCCAGCATCGCCGCCGGGTGCGGCGGCACCAGTGCGTGCACCACCGACAAACCGGCCACCATCGGCAAGCCGACCATCAGCACTGACACCCCAACCCGGCGCGCAACGGTGAAGGCAATCGGCACCAGCAGCACAAAGCCGACCTCAAAAAACAGCGGCAAGCCCACCAGGAACGCGATGCAGACCATGGCCCAGTGCGCGTTGCGCTCACCAAAACGGTCAATCAAGGTGCGCGCCACCTGCTCGGCCCCCCCCGACTCGGCCATCATCTTGCCGAGCATGGTGCCCAGCGCCACCACCAGTGCAATGTGCCCCAGGGTTTTACCGACACCGCCCTCATAAGCCCCCATCACACTGCCTGCAGGCATGCCCGCCATCAGGCCCAGCCCGATGGAAACCAGGGTGATGACGATAAACGGATTGATCTTGTAGCGCGCAATCAGAACGATCAGCGCAATGATGGCAATGGCCGCGTAGAGCAGCAGCCCGTAGCCCGAAGATGGCGTCATAAGAGGTTCCCCCGGCAATATTTTTTGAGTTCTTGTGAAACTCAGAAAGCATTACCGGGGAACGTTATCAATCTTTATGAAAATTACTTTCGTGGACCGATACGTCGTGTCGTGTTCAGGTATGAGCGACAGTCAAAAATGAAAATCCGGGGGACGTATTTTCACTCGTGATGCACACGGGCGCGTTTAAGCAGTTTTTTGCTGCGCTCGGACAGGTGCAGCACTCGCAAATGCTTGCCCGCCTTGCGATAGCGCTCGCGCAGGGTATCGAGTGCCGCAATCGCCGAATAATCGACGAAGGTCAAATGAGCGCAATCAAGCGTTACCTGCGCCGGGTCATTGGCCGGATCGAACTGTTTGAGAAAGGCTGTGGTAGAGGCAAAAAACAGCGTGCCATGGACCCGGTACAGCTTGCTGCCATCGCTCTGCAGATCAGCGTCGGCGTATAGCTGGCGGGCCTGCTGCCAGGCGAAGTTGAGCGCAGCAATAATGACCCCGCACATCACCGCCACCGCCAGGTCGGTGAACACGGTAATCACCGTCACAGCGATGATCACCAGCACATCGTTAAGCGGTACTTTGTTCAGTACCCGCAAAGAGGCCCAGGCAAAGGTCTGCTGCGATACCACGAACATCACCCCCACCAGCGCCGCCAGCGGGATGCGCTCGATAAACGGCGACAGAAACAACACAAACAGCAAAATCATTACCCCGGCGGTCACCCCGGACAACCGACCACGCCCACCGGAGCTGAGGTTGACCACGGTTTGCCCGATCATCGCGCAACCGCCCATCCCACCTAACGCCCCCGAAACCATATTGGCTGCGCCCAGTGCTACGCACTCACGGTCCGGGTAGCCACGGCTCTCGGTGATTTCGTCAGTCAGGTTGAGGGTCAGCAAGGTTTCCAGCAGCCCGACCACCGCCATCACGATGGCATAAGGCGCGATGATGCTCAGGGTTTCCAGGGTCCAGGGAATCTGCGGCAGGCTAAAGCTCGGTAAACCACCGGCGATATGCGCCATATCGCCCAAGGTTCGGGTCGGCAAACCCATAAAATGAACCGCCAGGCCTACGCCCAAAATCGCCACCAGCGCAGGCGGCGCGGCGCGGGTCAGACGCGGCAACAGGTAGACGATGGCCATGGTCGTGGCCACCAGCCCGATCATCATGTATAGCGCCATGCCACTGAGCCAGGTGTCGCCGTCTTTGAAGTGATCCAGTTGCGCCATGGCAATCACGATCGCCAGGCCGTTCACAAAACCCAGCATCACCGGGTGCGGCACCATGCGTACCAGCTTGCCGAGTTTGAGCAGACCGAACGCCAGCATGATCAGCCCGCTTAGCAAAACGGTGGCCAATAAATACTGCACGCCGTGTTGCACCACCAACGCGATGATCACCACCGCCATCGACCCGGCCGCGCCGGAGACCATGCCCGGCCGCCCGCCAAACAGCGCGGTGAGGGTGCAAATAATAAACGCGCCATACAAGCCCATCAGCGGGTTGAGGTGGGCAACCAGCGCGAACGCGATGCACTCGGGCAACAGAGCGAAGGACGTCGTGAGCCCGGCCAGGACATCAGCGCGCAGACGTGAGAATTTCATGATTTACCTAGGAGGGAGTAACGAGCAACAGATGGTAACAAATTGAATAGAGGCGAGATAACTGTAGCCGCTGCCGCAGGCTGCGATAAGGCCGCCAAGGGCTTCGCTGCTGGAAAAGCGGGGGCGCTTCGCAACCCATCGCAGCCTTCGGCAGCGGCTACACGTTTCTGTTGTTACTTCACCACCTTGCCTACACCACGGCCACGCGGGTCGGAGGCGGTTTCGAGTTGGGTGCCGTTCACCCGAATGGCCTGAATGTCACCCATGTTCCAGCCCTGATCTTCCAAGGTGTAACCCATGGCTTTGAGCTCATCAGCCACTTTGCCGGTGAGCGGCGCATAGGCGTCGAAGTAGATCGTGTCTTTAGGCAGCAACTGGTGATGCACGCGCTGCGCCGCCACCGCTTTTTCCAGCGGCAGGTCGTAGTCGTAGATGTTATTGAGTACCTGGAAAATCGAGGTGAAGATCCGCGAGCCGCCAGGTGTGCCCAGTACCAGCGTGACCTGACCGTCGCGGGTCACCAGGCTTGGGCTCATGGACGACAACATCCGCTTGCCCGGTTCGATGGCGTTGGCATTGCCACCCACCACACCAAAAGCGTTGGCTACGCCCGGCTTGGAGCTGAAGTCGTCCATTTCGTCGTTCAGCAAGAAGCCCGCGCCTTTAACCACAACGCCGCTGCCGTAATCCCAGTTCAGGGTATAGGTATTGCTGACCGCGTTGCCCTGTTTGTCGACAATGGAGAAGTGTGTGGTCTGATGCGGTTCCAGGCCCGGCTTGACCTTGGCGGTCTCGGAAATCGCTTTTGGATTGACCTCTTTTGCGCGCTTGGCGATATAGGCAGGGTCGGTCAGCTCTGCCACGGGCATCTTGCCGAAGTCCGGGTCGCCGAGGTAATCGGCACGGTCAGCAAACACGCGTTTTTCGATCTCAGCCAACAGGTGGATATAGGGGGCGGAGTTCAGTTCCACGCCTTTGAAGTCCGCCGCACGGTCCTCTTTAATACCGATCAGCTGTGCCAGCGCGATACCGCCCGAGCTTGGCAGCGGCGCGGTGTACAACGTGTTGCCACGGAAATCCACACGCATCGGCTCACGCCAGTTGACCTTGTAATCGTTAAGGTCCTCCTTGGTGATCAGGCCTTTATCCTTTTGCATCTGCGCCACCAGCAGGTCGGCGGTTTTACCGTGGTAGAAGTCCTTGGCACCCTGGTCGGCGATGCGTTCCAGGGTCACGGCCAGCTCTGGCTGCTTGAAGGTTTCGCCGGGTTTCATGCTGCCGAAATAATCGCCGAAGTTGGTGGTGCCCTTGAACAGCGCCAATGCATCTTCGCGGTACTGGAATTGCTGGTCAGCCACCTTGAAGCCGTTTTTCGCGTAACCCACGGCCGGGGTCAGCAGCTCGGCCCACGGCAATTTGCCGAAGCGCTGGTGCGCCTCCCACAAGCCCATCACCGTGCCCGGCACGCCAGCGGCGCGCGAGCCGACCAGGCTCAGGTTCTCGATGATTTCGCCTTTTTCGTTGAGGTACATATCACGGCTGGCGGCTTTGGGCGCCGTTTCGCGATAGTCGAGGAAATAGGGTTTGCCATCGATATACATCGTCATGAAACCGCCGCCGCCGATGTTGCCGGCTTCGGGGTAGGTCACAGCCAGGGTGAAGGCGGTCGCCACAGCGGCGTCGACAGCGTTACCGCCTTTTTTGAGAATTTGCGCAGCTACTTCAGCGCCATATTGATCCGGTGCCGCGACCGCGCCGCCTTCCAGAGTGACGGCATACGCCGAAGAGCTGGCGGTGATGGCAGCCGTCAAGGCCAGGGTTTTGAACCACACAATACGCATTCGATACTTCCTTTTATTGTTATCAACCGTGACCGAACCTTGTCTGAATTCGGCAATGATTTCAAACCACAAAAGCGAAAGTGCGGAACGACGCACAACCTTGTGGAAGACTCAGTTCTGCGCCAAAACTGGGCTCGTAGCAGCTGCCGAAGGCACGAGGCTGCGTCCGGCTGCGTAGCAGTCGTAAAACCATACAACCCGGTGTTTTTGGTAGACCGCGTTTACCGGATTTACGACGACTTCGTCGCCGGACGCAGCCTCGTGCCTTCGGCAGCTGCTACGGGAGAGTTATGTATGGGCTTCGGTTATCAGTGCATCCACCAGGCCACGGGCCATTTCCACGCTGTGAATCACGTTCCATAGCTGTTCGGCTTCAAAGCCGCTGAGGTGGGAGCGGATATCGTCGGCGGTCAATTCCGCGCCCTTGAGCAACAACGATGCGTGTTTGAGCGCGTCCTGAACAGGCACGCCGGGGTTGATGCTGAACAGCGAAGTGCCCTGATGGGCGCAGGTAAACAGCGGAGGATCGGGGACAATTTTCTTCATGGCGTTGCTTTCTCTTTTAAGGCTGAAAGAACTGCCAATGCTCCGCTGTCATTCGGAAAGGGTGGCAGCTGCGTGCGGTTGACAGACCGAGGAGAAAGCAAGACAGAACGACTCGGTGCACTCGAAAGTGCCCCGCACGCAGCCGCCATAACACGATGAAATGTTTATGACGCTGTCTTGCTCACTCTCAACGGTCTGTCAAAACCGGTCACTGAAACCAGCGACTCGGCGAGACTATCGACCGGTTTGCAGCGCCACAAGACGCTCAGGATTCTCTAGGAAACATCACTCAATAGAAAGCGACGCAGCAGGTGCAGACGTTGCTATTTGTGTGGGCCAGCCACACAAATACCTGTAGGAGCAAACACCTTAGCCCTTGAAGTGCGGGCCCGCGTACCCGGCGAGTTTGGCCTGGATAAAATCCAGAAAACACTGAATGCGCAGTGCCAGCTGTGAGTTGCGGTAGTACACGGCGTTAATCGGCTGCCTGTAACCGCTGTTGAACTCGCCCAGCACCGCCTGCAAGCGCCCGGTCTTGATATCTTCGTGAGTCATAAAGTGCGACAGGCAGGCAATGCCCTGCCCTTGCAGCGCCAGATGGCGCACGGTCTCGCCGCTCGACGCGCTGATGGCCGGTTGAATGGGCCAGCGATCGCCCTGGGCATAACACAGCGGCCACTGGTTAAGGCCATCGTTCTGAGTAAAACCGATCAGGGTGTGGTTGGCCAAATCGGCCACGCTGGCGGGCATGCCGTGGGCGGCAATGTAGTCGGGGCTGGCGAGGATGTTCAGCGGGCTGCAACCCAAGGAGCGGGCATGCAAGGTGGAATCGGTCAGTGTGCCGATGCGAATCGCGATATCGGTGCTTTGCTCCAGCAAATCGATGATCAGATCGTTGCTGTTGAGTTCCAGTTGAATCTCGGGGTACAGCGCCCGGAACTCGGGGAGATACGGCACGATGGCGTGCAGCATGAAGGGCGAGGCGGCATTGATGCGCAAACGCCCGGACGGCGTGCGCTGGTGTGAGATCAGACGCTCTTCAAGTTCATCCATCTGTTCAAGGATCAGCTTGGCCCGCTCGAAGAAAAACTTGCCCTCTTCGGTCAGGTCCATGCGCCGCGTGGTGCGGTTGATCAGCGTGGTTTCAAGCTTGGCCTCCAGCCGTGACAGCGTGCGGCTGACGGCTGAAGGTGTTTGCCCGGCCTGCTCGGCGGCGGCAGAAATCGAACCGCACTCGATCACCGAAACAAAAATTTGCAGCTCATCAGATCTGGCTTTCACACGTGCCCCCTCATTGACTAGACGTTGATAGTACATACCGTCTCGAACTGTGGGGGGATTCTATAGGTTGCGTAGCAGCTGCCGAAGGAACGAGGCTGCGTTCGGCTGCGCAGCAGTCGTAAAACCATGCTACCCGGTGTCTCAGGTATACCGTTTTTTCTGGATTTACGGCGACTACGTCGCCGAACGTAGCCTCGTTCCTTCGGCAACTGCTACGGGTATTGGTCGGCAGGGGTCAGGCGTTGAGGCCAAACACTTCAGCCAAATGCTGCTCGTAACGTGCGGCGTCGACTTCAGGCTGTGGACGCTTCATCACGTCGACACACAAAAAGGTCGGCAAGCCGGTCATGCCCAGGAACTGATTGGCCTTGTGGAACGGGAAGTACACCGCGTCCACGCCTTTGCCCTCGAAAAAGTCTGCTGGATCGTCAAATGCTTGCTGCGGTGCGTTCCAGGTCAGCGACAACATGTATTTCTTGTCGTGGATCAGACCGCCGCTGCCGTAGCGCTGCGAAGCGTCGGAGCGGGTGCGACCGTCACTGGCGTAGAGCTTGCCGTGGCCTTCGGTGAATACTTCGTCGATGTACTTTTTAACGATCCAGGGTGCGCCCATCCACCAGCCCGGCATTTGGTAAATGACCACATCTGCCCACAGGTATTTTTCGACTTCTTCGGCGATATCGTAGCCTTCGTCGATATGGGTAACTTTGACTTCAAAACCCTGACGATCAAAAAACGCCAGTGCGGTCTCGTGCAGGGTCAGGTTGTAACGACCATCGGAGTGAGCAAATTTTTTGGCGCCGTTAAGCAAGAGTATTTTTTTCATCATCAGCCTCCAGGGGGTTAAACCCTCAGCGCTGCTGAGCGGCATGGGGGTAAAGAATATGCCGAGAGAATATCGACCCCCTTGTGTGAGAAAAACCCGCAGTGAGTCAAATCACCTTTGCCGTCACAGCACGAATAGCCGTTAATTGTTGATCAATAGGTGGCTGCCGAGCAGCGCCATACCGATAAAAAATACCCGTTTGAACAACAGGGCGCTGATGCGCTGGCGCAGCCATTGCCCCAGCCACATGCCGAGCATGGCGGGCACCAGCGCCAGCAATGAGGCATTCAGCTCACCGCCGCCCAGGTTGCCGCGCCAGTAGAGCCCGGCGGCAAGGGCCAATGTGGAGACGCTGAAGGACAATCCCAAGGCCTGCACCAATTGGTTTTTACTCAACCCCAACGCTTGCAGGTACGGCACGGCGGGAATTACAAACACCCCGGTGGCCGAGGTGATAAGCCCGGTGACCAACCCGCACACCGGGCCTAACCAGCGCTCGCGCTGTGGGGCGACATGCAGGGTGGGCAGGAACAAGCCGCTCAGGGCATACAGCAGCAGGGCCGCACCTAACGCCCGCCCCACCCAACTGCCGCCGTCAATGTTTAGCCAGAGCACGCCGAACCCGGTGCCGATAAAGATCCCCAGTTGCATGGGCCACAGGCGTTTTATCAACGCCCGCAACTGCCCACCGGCAGCCAGCTGCCAGGCGTTGGTGACGATGGAGGGGATAATCAACAGTGCCGCAGCCTGCGCCGGAGCAATAGCCAGCCCGAGCATGCCCATAGCGACAGTCGGCAAGCCAAGGCCAATCACGCCCTTGACCGTGCCCGCCAGCAAAAAGCTCATCATCACCAGCAATGACAAGGCCCAGCCCAGATGTTGGTAAAACTCGATCAGTGTTTTCATGGGCGTATGCTGGGGCATCGGCAGGTGCCTGAAAATGCGGCATACACTGAGACAGCCTCTTGCACAGCAATAGGCAAATTATAAATTCTCTGTGGGAGACTCTATATTGCGTAGCAGCTGCCGGAGGAACGAGGCTGCGTTCGGCGACGTAGTCGTCGTAAAATCTGAGTGCAGATTCAAACTGACACACCGCAATCTCTGATTTCACGACGGCTGCGCCGCCGAACGCAGCCTCGTTCCTTTGGCAGCTGCTACAGGTATTTACCCCACATAGATTCTTCATTTAACTGCTGGACGCTTACATGCACTTCGATCTGGTTGATCTTCGCTTGTACTTGAATGTACTGCAGGCGGGCAATATCACGGCGGGCGCCAGCCTTAGTCATTTGTCGCTGGCCGCTGCCAGTGCGCGGATCAGAGCCATGGAGTCATCCCTGGGCGTGGACTTTTTGCAACGCAGTCGCCGTGGTATCAGCCCCACCCCGGCCGGGCAAGCGCTGGCGCAACATGCACGGTTGTTGTTGCAGCAGGTGGAGCGCATGAACCACGATCTGGGTGAATATGCCTTGGGCTTTAAAGGCCGGATCCGCCTGCTGTGCAACACCACCGCCCACACCGAATATCTGCCCGAGTTGCTCGCCGACTTTGTGCGCCAGCACCCCAATATCAGCGTCGATCAACAAGAGCTCACCAGCCTGCGCATCACCCATGCACTGCGTCAGGATGCAGCCGATATCGGGGTGATTTCCAACGCGGTAGACACCCGCGACCTGCAAACCCGCCCCTTTCGCGATGATCCGCTGGTACTGGTGATACCGCTCGATCACCCGCTGGCCGATTACCCGGTGCTCAGCTTCAGCGCCACCCTGAGCCATGACTATGTCGGGCTGTCAGCGAATAGCGCGCTGGCGGTGTACCTGGAAGAGCAGGCGTTGCACAGCGGCTTGCGCATGCACGTGCGAATTCGTGCCGAAGGTTTTGACGGGGTGCTGCGCATGGTCGCCCGTGGCGCCGGGCTGGGCATCGTGCCACAAGCGACAATCACGCGCTGGCAGGCACCGCGCACCTTTAAGGTGGTGAACCTGAGCGAGCCGTGGGCAGATCGCAAACTGCTGCTGTGCGCCCGCTCGTTTGAGCAGTTGCCCGCCTATGCCGCTGCATTGCTTGAGGCGCTATCAGTCAGTTAATGCCGTAGGAAGTGTCGCGGTTTTGCGTTCAGCTGTATGCCTGCATTTTTACCAAGAGTAATATCCGGGGCTTGCGACACCCGGGGCGTCTTTGGCCGCGGGTATTTTGATCAGATCTTGAGAATAACAACCCACAGGGCACCCGATGGCTGACGCTAACTCCCCCCCGGTCACACTCAAACGCGGTTTGAAAAACCGCCATATCCAGCTGATTGCCCTGGGCGGCGCTATCGGTACGGGCCTGTTTTTGGGTTCGGCGGGCGTACTCAAGTCGGCCGGGCCATCGATGATTCTGGGCTATGCGATTGCCGGTTTTATCGCGTTTCTGATCATGCGCCAGTTGGGCGAGATGATTGTCGAGGAACCGGTGGCCGGTTCTTTCAGCCACTTTGCCCATAAGTACTGGGGCGGTTATGCGGGGTTTCTGTCGGGCTGGAACTATTGGGTTCTGTACGTACTGGTGGGCATGGCCGAGCTGACGGCGGTGGGCAAGTACATCCAGTTCTGGTGGCCCGAGGTGCCGACCTGGGTCAGCGCCGTGGTGTTTTTTGTACTGGTCAACCTGATCAACACGCTGAACGTGAAGGTGTTCGGCGAAATGGAGTTCTGGTTCGCGATCATCAAGGTGGTGGCGATTGTCGGCATGATCGTGCTCGGGTGCTACCTGCTGTTCAGCGGCACCGGCGGCCCGCAAGCGTCGATCAGCAACCTGTGGAGCCACGGCGGGTTCTTCCCCAATGGCGGCACCGGCCTGCTGATGGCCATGGCCTTTATCATGTTTTCTTTCGGCGGCCTGGAGTTGGTGGGCATCACCGCGGCTGAAGCCAGCGAGCCGAAAAAGGTAATCCCCAAGGCCATCAACCAGGTGGTGTACCGAATTCTGATTTTCTATGTGGGCGCACTGACGGTGCTGTTGGCGCTGTACCCGTGGGATCAGTTGCTGGTCACATTGGGCGCCGGTGGCGATGCCTACGGCAGCAGCCCGTTTGTGCAGATTTTCGCCCTGATCGGTAGCAACACGGCGGCACAAATTCTCAACTTCGTGGTACTGACTGCCGCGCTGTCGGTCTACAACAGCGGCGTGTACTGCAACAGCCGCATGCTCTTCGGCCTGGCCGAACAGGGTGATGCGCCCAAGGCGCTGATGAAGCTGACCAACAATGGCGTGCCACTGCGGGCACTGGGCGTGTCGGCGCTGGTGACGTTGCTGTGTGTGGTGGTCAACTATGTGGCCCCGCACAAGGCGCTGGAGTTGCTGTTTGCGCTGGTGGTTGCCTCGTTGATGATCAATTGGGCGCTGATCAGCCTCACCCATATCAAGTTCCGCAAGGCCATGGCGGTGCAAGGCGTGACGCCTTCGTTCAAGGCGTTCTGGTTCCCGTTCAGCAATATCCTGTGCCTGGTGTTTATGGCGGTGATCGTGTCGGTGATCTGGATGATCCCCGATGTTCGCGCCTCGGTATATGCGATTCCAGTGTGGCTGCTGATCATCTACGGGTTCTATTTGGTGCGCCTGCGCACTGGCAAGGCGCTGGCCAACTCACGCTAAGCGTTCAACCGGTACAAAAAGCCCCGTCACTGCATTCAGTGCCGGGGCTTTTGCGTATCTGGGGGTCGGGATCAGGCATCTGTCAGAGCACTGCTGCGGTTAGGGTGGTGGTTGTTAACCCATCACCGGAGGTCTTATGTCTGCGCCAATTACTGTGCTTCGCGACACCCATCCCCTGCCCGTGCTCGATGCCTGCAAATGGGAAAAACTCGAAGGCGACCCGCACACCGTCAACCTCAACGCTTACACCAGCGAAGACGGCAGCAAGATCATGGGCACGTGGATTTGCACACCAGGCAAGTGGTACGTGGAGTACGTGAAGTGGGAATACTGCGATTTCCGCGAAGGCTATTGCATCATCACCCCTGAGGGCAAGGAGCCAATCCATCTGCGGGCCGGGGATATTTTTGTGGTGGAACCGGGTATGAAAGGCACGTGGGAAGTGGTGGAAACCGTGCGCAAGTATTTCGTTTTTGCCTGATCTAAAGCCCGAAAAAAACCCGGGAATCCGCCCGACGCGGACTCCCGGGAAAACCCCCTATTGGGGTTTGCGATAGCTATTGATGATGGCCGAGAAGTCTTTGCCGCCTTCGCCGCGCAGACTCATGGCCTGATACAACTGTTGCGCCACGGCGCCCATCACCACAGGTTGATGGGCCTGGCGTGCAGCTTCGGTGGCCAGCCCCAGATCCTTGAGCATCAACTCGGCGCCAAAGCCGCCGGTATAGCCGCGTGATGCAGGGGCCGTTTCAACGATGCCCGGCCACGGGTTGTACACCTCCGAACTCCAGCAGCGCCCGGTGGAGCTGTTGATAACTCCGGCCAGTACTTCGCTGTCGATGCCCAGCGCTGCGCCCAGGGCCATGGCTTCGCTGACGCCCACCATGGAGATCCCGAGCAGCAGGTTGTTGCAGATTTTAGCCACTTGGCCGGTGCCCACATCCCCGCAATGGACTATGTTGCGGCCCATTTGCGAGAGCACCGGGTGCAAGGTGTCGAACAGGCCCTGGGAAGCACCCACCATAAAGGTCAGGGTGCCCGCTTGCGCACCGCCTGTACCGCCGGATACCGGGGCATCGGCCATTTGCACGCCTTGCTTGGCCGCAGCGGCGGCCACTTCACGGGCGGTTTGCGGGTCGATGGTGCTGCAATCCACGGCCGGCACACCGGCACCGATACCGGCCAACACACCGTCTTCACCCAGCCACACGCTACGCACATGGGCCGCTGCCGGGAGCATGGTGATCACCAGCTCGGTGCCTTTGGCCGCATCGCGCGGCGACGCGCTGATATGGCCGCCAAGGGCTTCCAGCTCGGCCAGGATGTCTTTGTTCAGGTCAAACAGGTTCAACGAATGCCCGGCCTTGAGCAGGTTGCGCGCCATCGGTGCGCCCATGTTGCCCAAACCAATAAATGCGATGTTCATGGTGTGTGCCCTCAACGAAGATTGATGGTGGTATTGACGCCATCATTCACGCTTTCATCGTCAAACCAACGGCTGGTGACGGTCTTGGTTTGAGTATAGAACTGCACCACCTGCTTGCCGTACGGGCCCAGATCGCCGAGCTTGGAGCCACGGGAACCGGTGAAACTGAAGAACGGCACCGGCACTGGAATCGGAATATTGATACCAACCTGGCCGACATCGATTTCGCTCTGAAACTTGCGGGCCGCTGCGCCACTCTGGGTAAACAGGCCGGTGCCGTTACCGAACGGGTTGGCGTTGACCAGCGCGATGGCCTGGTCGAGGGTGTCGACTTCAATCACCACCAACACCGGGCCGAAGATTTCCTGGGTATAGATTTGCATGTCGGTGGTGACGCCTGAAAACAGGGTCGGACCGATAAAGTTACCCTGTTCGAAACCCGGGACCTTGATGTTACGGCCATCAAGTTCAAGCACTGCGCCTTCTTTGATACCGCTTTCGATCAGCCCCAGCACACGTTCTTTCGCACGTTTGGAGATAACCGGGCCTACGTCTGTACCCGCTTCGCTGCCGGCGTTGACCTTAAGTTTTTGCGCCAGCGCCTTGAGGTCTGGCAGCCATTGTTTGGCAGCGCCCACCAGCACCACTACCGAGGTGGCCATGCAACGCTGACCGGCAGCACCAAAACCTGCGCCTACCAGTGCATTGAGGGTTTGCTGACGGTTGGCGTCGGGCAGCACCACTGCGTGGTTTTTCGCGCCCATCATCGATTGCACGCGCTTGCCGTGACGGCCCGCCAGGTCATAGACATGGGTGCCGACGGCGGTTGAGCCGACAAACGAAACAGCTTTGATATCTGCGTGGGTGCACAGAGCATCCACTACGTCCTTGCCGCCGTGGACAACGTTGAGCACGCCTGGTGGAACCCCGGCTTCGATTGCCAGTTCGACCAGCATCAGGGTCGACAGCGGGTCTTGCTCGGAAGGTTTAAGGACGAAGGTGTTACCGCAAGCGATGGCCATCGGGAACATCCACAGCGGAATCATGGCTGGGAAGTTGAAAGGCGTGATCCCTGCACAGACGCCGATTGGTTGGCGCAAGGTGTAGGTGTCTACTCCGCCTGCGACGTTTTCTGCGAATTCACCCATCTGCAAGGTGCCAATGGAGCACGCGTGTTCGACCACTTCCAGGCCACGGAAAATATCGCCCTCGGCGTCGGCAATGGTTTTGCCTTGTTCAGCACTGAGGACGGTGGCAATACGTTTGGAGTGCTCACGGATCAGGGCTTGCAGCTTGAGCATGATGCGCATGCGTGCGCCAATCGGCGTCAGCTTCCAGGTCTGGAAGGCGCGCTGGGCAGCGGCAATGGCGGCGTTGACTTCATCAGCGGTGGCAAACGGGACTTTGGCCAGCACTTGCTGAGTGGCCGGGTTAACGATGTCGTGCCACTCAGTGGTCTGCGACTCGACCCATTCGCCGTCGATCAGCAAGCGGGCGTTTTGATACGGGGTGTTAGAAACGCTCATGGAAGTCTCCGGAATTATTTTTGTGAGTACGGGCGTCCAATTGGTCGCAGGACTGTTTTTGGAGTATAGGTGTGCGTTCTTCTAATAAGAACGCACATAAAAGCCGGTCTAACATGCAAAAAAACATCACATCGTTAAGCGCACTGAACTGGGATGACCTGAAGTTTTTTCTGGAGGTGGCCCGCACCCGCAAAGCCAGCAGCGCCGCCAAACGGTTGGCGGTGGACTACACCACCGTGTCACGGCGGATCAGCTCACTGGAAGCTGCGCTCGGTACTTTGCTGTTCGAAAAATCGCGTACCAATGGCTTTACCCTGACCAATGAAGGCCAGCGCTTGCTGGGTTATGCAGAGTCGATCGAAAGCACGCTGCACATGGCCTGCGAGCAAGTATCAGGGTCTGGCGTGGCGTTGTCGGGGCATGTGCGCATGGGTTGCACCGAAGGTTTCGGGAGCTTTTTTATCACACCGCAGCTCAGCCATTTTGTGGACGCCTACCCGGCGATTTCGGTGGATATCCTGCCACTGCCGCACTTCATCAGCTTGTCCAAGCGCGAGGCCGATATCGTCATTGCGCTGGAGCGCCCGGAACACGGGCCTTATGTGTGCTGCAAGCTGTGCGACTACCGTTTGCAACTGTTTGCCACCCAGGAATATCTGGACCAGCATCCACCGATCCGCAGCACGGCGGATTTGTCGGAGCATACGTTTATCAGTTATGTGGACGATCTGGCGTTCAGCTCCGAGCTGCTGTACCTGGCCAATGTGCTGCCGGGCGCCAGCGCCAACCTGCGCAGTACTAGCGTCATTGCGCAGTTCGTGGCCGCGCAGCAAGGTCGTTCGCTGGCTATTCTGCCGTGCTTTCTGGCCGCCCAGGATCCGCGTCTGCTGCCGGTTCTGCCCAACGAGGTCAACCTGACACGGCAGTTCTGGATGTATTGCCGCGAAGACCTGCGCAAGCTCAAGCGGATCACCCTGTTGTGGGATTACATCCGCGAAGTGACGGAGCTGAATGCGCCGTTGTTGCTGGGGGAAACCCGTGGGATGAAGTTCGCGGATTGAATGTTGCCTTTGTAGATACTCTGTCCCAGATCAAGCCCTCAGTGGGAGCGAGCAGGCTTGAAGTATCTCTGTAGCCGCTGCCGTAGGCTGCGATAAGGACCGAAGAGCCTTCGATCCGGGGCCGCTGCGCAGCCCATCGCAGCCTCGCTACGCTCTTCAGCGGCTACTGAGCCCGCTCCCACAGGGCGGTAGTAACAGCCTTTAATCCGCAATCACCACAATCGACACACGGCGATTTTCAGTGCGCCCGGCGCGGGTATTGTTGCTGGCTACCGGCTCGCGGCTACCCAACCCACGGATCTGAATGTTCTCCGGGCGCATGCCGACTTTGGTCAGGGCCTTGACCACGCTGTTGGCACGACGCACGGACAGTTGTTCGTTATAGGACTCCTTGCCCGAGGAATCGGTATGGCCGTCGACCCGCACGCGCTGGATATCGGCACCGAGCAAGGCGGTGCCGATGCGCTCAACAATTTCCTGGCTTTGCACGTTGAGCACTTCAAGATCGCTGCCAAACAATACTTTGCCCGAGAGGCCAAATGCCCAGCCTTCCTCGGTCAATTCAAAGCCCTGCTGCTTCAGGACCGCAATCTGCGCCGGAGTCAGGCCTTTGGGCGGTGGGGTCTGGCAACCGCTTAACGACAAGGTGAGCAACAACAGGGCAACGCTGAACAACTGCAAATAACGCCGGGTCAATCCAAACATGGTGGGGGTAGCTCCTGATAATTACGGGGTTGCGGGGTACTCCAACTCCGCAACATGTTGTCCGCCTCTGGCGAGACGTTTTGCTTGGTACATCGCCGAGTCGGCTGCACAGAGCAGCGAACCCGGAGTTGCGCCATGTTCGGGGTAAACGGCGATTCCGATACTGAGCGAGGTCACGACGCTGATTTGCCCTGGCAGTTGAATCGTCTCAAGCATGCTGTCGATAATCTTGTCTGCGATGCGCTGGGCGTCTTCGACTCGGTGTAACGGGGAGAGCAAAATCGCAAATTCGTCGCCACCCAGACGCGCCACTACGTCGCCTTCGCGCAGTTGGGCACGAATCCGTGTGGCCACGGCGACCAGCACCGCGTCTCCCGCAGCGTGACCATAAGCATCGTTGATGTCCTTGAAGCGATCGCTGTCGAGAAACAGCACCGCCGCCTTCTCGGTTATTTTGTTCAAGGAGCGCAGGGTGCGCGTCAGCCGCGTTTCAAAGTAGGCGCGGTTGGGCAGATTGGTCAGTGAGTCATGGCTGGCCTGATGCGCGAGGGTCTGATTTTCATTTTGCAGATGGCTTTGCCAGGACTCCAGCTCATCGAGCAAGGCATTAAAGTCATTGCCCAGGCTGTCCAGTTCAGCAATATGCGCGGGTGGCACGCGACGATCGAACGCTCGCTCACTACGCGCGGCGTGAGCCACTTCAGCCAGCTGCTGCAAAGGTCCGGTGATACCGCTTAGCAGCCGACGCGACAGGTATACGGCACTCCAGGCACTGAGCGCGGTACACACCAGAACGCCGAACAGGCCACTGAGTAGAAAACGCAACATGTTGGCGCCATGCCCGCGAACCGTCATCAGTCCGACCTCCTGGCCCTGATGCAAAATCGGCAGGGTGAGCGGCTGCTCCAGCAAACCATCGGCCAATAGCATTTCAACCCTCGAGAGCAGGCCCGTCTCGGGGCGCTGCCATTGCGCCAGCAGTTCACCATCAGCCGTATAGACCCGAGCTTCGGCGACCGCTTCGGTGGACGCAATCAGGGCCAGCGCTTCGGCTGCAGCCGCACGGTCATCAAATACCACGGCGGCTTCCACGGTGTAATTGATGGAGCGGGCAATCAGGTGCAGGTTGTGGTCGGCGTAGACCTTGAGTGCCAGCACGCCCAGCAGGGTCATGGAGGCGCTGGCAAGCGTCACCGCCACCAGCGCCACCCCCAAGTGCCCACGACGCAACACCGAGCGCAGCCTGCGCCGACCTTTAACCGTATTAGACAGGCTCAAGGCTGAGCCGCCCGACGGCGTGACAGCTGCAACACGCTGGGATGAATGCGCACGCCGCTACGGGCGACAGAATCGAGGTTGACCTCAAACGACACTTGATCATCGCTAACGTGAAGGCAAAACAGGCTGCCAACGGTGCATTGATCACCGTCTTCACTGATGCTCAACACGGCTTTGGCATTCAGGCTGGTAAATAGCTGATTACGCTCGTCACTGCTTAACTTGCCCAGGTAGACCGCATTGCAATCGGTGACAATGCTGGGGTCGCTCACCAATACACGACGCACCTGTACCGGCCTGCCGCTGGATTGGGTCGCGCCTTTGAGCAAGTCATCGGTGTACTCGGTGGGGCCGATAACGCAGAGCTGCAGTTGAACCGGTTCGGTAGGCCAGCGCGCATAACTGAGGATGCCAAGGACCACTTGGGTCACGGCCTTGGCACGTTGATCAGCCGGGTTGATGGACGCTTCAGGTTGCGCCAGGCAGGGAGTGCTCAGCAGTAACAGACAAAGGGATAGCCACAGCTGCCGCCGTCCAAAATGCTGTTCTGCGGAAGAGACAGCCACTTCCATGCGGGATTTCTCTGTAATCTTTGTAGGAATAATGTCGCAACGATAGCACGACATCCACATGAACTGTGATCCAGGTCACATTGCGCACGGCCCAGGCGTACCAATTACCTGTAGGAGCGGGCTTGCTCGCGATTCAAGCGACTCGGTTTCCCTGACGAACCGCAGCGATCTCATCGCGAGCAAGCTCGCTCCCACAGGGGGTGGTTAGCCCAGCCCCAGCATTAGTCCGCTCAAGCGTTTGACCTTGCGCTGTACGGCCTCTTCAAAAACTCCCGCACGTG
Source organism: Pseudomonas sp. ML2-2023-6 (assembly GCF_037055265.1). Taxonomy (NCBI): domain Bacteria; kingdom Pseudomonadati; phylum Pseudomonadota; class Gammaproteobacteria; order Pseudomonadales; family Pseudomonadaceae; genus Pseudomonas; species Pseudomonas sp. ML2-2023-6. The sequence goes on from NZ_CP146347.1 coordinate 5,330,677, forward strand.
GCTCGACCAGACTGAACCAGTCTTTGGCCCGGGTAATGCCGGTGTAAATCAGCTCTTTGGTCAATACCGGGTTGAGCGCCTCGGGGAGCACCAGCGCAGTGTGGGAGAACTCCGAGCCCTGAGATTTGTGTACGGTCATGGCGTAGACCGTTTCCACATCATTAAGCCGACTCGGCAGCACAAAACGAATGCCACCCTGCCCGTCGTTACGCGCGAAAGCCACACGCAGCACGTGACGCTGGGCCTGGCCGTCGCGCTCGGGAAGTCTGAGGGCAATACCAATATCGCCATTCATCAGGCCCAGGCCGTAATCGTTGCGGGTCATCAACACCGGGCGGCCTTCATACCAGTGCTGATCGCTGTCAATCAGCTTGCGGGCAAACAAGGCCTGGGTGATGCGCGCATTCAAGCCCTCGACCCCCCAAGGCCCTTTGCGTACGGCGCAGAGCACCTGGAACGCCTCGAATGCTTGCAATACGTTGCCCGCCCAAGCCGCCCAGCAAGGGTCTTCAAGCCCGGTTTCGGCGTCGGGGCGCTGCTCGCGCAACACCTCAAGGTAATGCCGATAGCCTTTGGCCTGCTCACCGCGCCCTTCCAGTGCCAGACGTTCAAATCCGCGGTCTTGCTCGCCCTTGAGGGGCAAGGCAAAGAGGTCGGCATGGCTGCCCGCAGCCAGCAAGGCTCGCGCTTCACGGGGCTGCTGCCGGTTGACCAGACGCGACAGCTGGCCAATGCCGCTGCCTTCACCGAAACGCCGCGAATGGCGCAACATGACCACTTGCTGCGCCAGCGGGTGAGTACCGTCGAGGTCTTGCTGCAACTCGCTGGCACCGAGGTTTTCGCCGCTGACCTGCTCCAGCCAGGCACGGGTTTGCGGGGTATACCAGCCCGCTTCGGCATCGCGACACAAATCCCCCAGCACGGCGCCGGCTTCAACCGACGCCAGCTGGTCCTTGTCGCCCAGCAGCACCAACCGCGCATGCGCAGGCAGGGCATCGAGCAAGTTGGCCATCATTTCCAGATCGATCATCGATGCTTCGTCGACTACCAGTACATCCAGCGGCAAGCGATTGCCCGCGTGATGGCGGAAGTGCCGCGTGCCGGGGCGGCTGCCGAGCAGGCGGTGAACGGTAGTCACGTCGCTGGGGATTTTTTGCCGAACCTTGTCGTCCACTTCCAGCGACTTGACTTGCAGGCTGATCGACTCGGTCAGGCGGGCGGCCGCTTTACCGGTCGGCGCGGCAAGACGAATGCGCAAGGGTGCGCCTGCCTCTACCGCTGGGGCCTGTAGCAAAGCCAGCAAACGCACCACTGTGGTGGTTTTACCGGTGCCGGGGCCACCGGTGACAATGCTGAAAGCCCCCCGGGTGGCCAAGGCACAGGCCAGTTTTTGCCAGTCAATCGGCGCATTCAATGCCGGGCTGCCGAACAAGCCGTTCAGCCGTGCGGGCAAGTCATCGGGGGTCACTTCAGTTATCGCCAGACGCTGACGCAAAGCGCTGTCGATTCGGCGCTCATAGCTCCAGTAACGACGCAAATACAGACGGCGCTCACTCAGTACCAATGGCCGACTGGCCGCATCCGCTGACGACTGGCCAGCGTACTCAACCAAAGGGCTGGCTTGCAGGGCCTTGCACCAGGCATCGCCATCCAGCGCCTCAAGCAGTTGCGAGGGCAGCAGCATGGCGCCGGTTTGTACATCGCCTTCGGGTGGCAAGGACAGTGCGAAGTCGGGCTCTTTCAGGGTTTCGAACAGATCCAGACACACATGGCCGTGGCCCAGCTGATGACTGGTCAAGGCCGCTGCCAACAGCACCAGGGGGTCGCCTTGCGGGTCGCGCTCATGCAAGAACGCAACGAAGGCTTTATCCAGTGCGCGCAACCAGCCGCGCTCGACCCAGCGCTCCAGCAACAACAGCAGGTCATCGGCACGGCCCAAGGGCTGCAGCAGGGCAAGGCTCTCGGCCGTCAACGGTGTGGGCAATAACTCGGCAAACGAACGGCTCATAACAACACTCCCTGTTCCCACGCCGGTTCAGCTGTTTTCGGCACAGGTTTGCCCTGGAACATAAGGTCCAGGCTTTCGATCAAGACTCTCGGTGGCCGGGTGAAATACACACCCTGCCCCTGGGATCGGGTGCCACGCAAAAACAGATACAGCGCGCCTCCCATGTGCTGGTCGTAGTCATAGTCGGGCAGTCGCGCCTTCAGTTGGCGGTGCAAGGCCAGCAGGTACAAGACGTATTGCAGGTCATAGCGGTTGTCCAGAATCGAGGTGGTCATTGCTTGTTCGGTGTAGGCCGAATCGTCAGCGCCCAGCCAGTTGGATTTGTAGTCCGCAACGTAATAACGCCCCTGATGTTCAAAGGTCAGGTCGATAAAACCCTTGAACATGCCATTAAGCAAACTCGGCTCGGCCCCGGCACGCGGTGCACCGCCGTGGGTGTGCTGACGCACCAGCGTATCCAGTTGCACAACATCGACCTTATGGCTGGCAAACCAAAACTCCATCTCGATCTGGTACTGGCTCAACTCACTGAGTACCACAGCCGGTTGGCCATTATTCAGACGCAAGGGTTCATCTTGCAGATGTTGCAACCAATCGCTCAGGGTCTCGATCCAGCCTTGCCAGCCGCGCCGGTTACAGCGCCGCGCCACGGCGTCCTGTATCGACAGTGGGTCAGCCTTGAATCCTTCAGTGCCAGCCCATTCAAGCAGGCCGTGAAGGAAGGTTCCGGGGTTTGGCCCACGAGGGAAGCGGTGTATATCGCCGCCACTGAGTAACACATCGCGCGGCGCATCAGGATCGAGTCGCTCATCATCCGAGAGCTTTTGTGCCAAGGCACTTTCAGGTGCTTCGACGGGGCTGAGGCTGTCACCGATACGCAGTGCGCTGTAGGAAGCAATCCACCAGTTTTCTGCGGCGCGGCGGCTCGGGATCAGCGGCTCAAGCAAAGTGGCCTGATTGAGCGGTGGATAAAAATGCGCCTCGCAAGCGGCTGGCACGGGTTCGCACTGTATGGCGGCGCAGTCTTGCTGCACATCTGCCAACCAGCTCTGCAATCCAACGGATTCGGCCAACATCGCCCCGCCGCCCAGCAAATAGCCCAAGGCCGAGAGGTGCAAAACCGAGCGATTGTTATTGCCGCGCTTAAGGTCCGCAACACCGAGCCAGCAAGCGTGCTGGGCGCGGGTCAGGGCCACATAAAGCAGGCGCAAGTCTTCGGCCAGACGCTCGTCATCGGCTTGGGCAATCAGCTCTGGGGTCGGCTTCAAGCTCACTTGGGCGTTGCCCGCCACGTCGTGGTAATGCAGCGGCAAACGGCTACCATCCACAGGTTTGGTCGAGCAGATAAATGGCAAGAACACCAATGGGTATTCCAGCCCCTTGGATTTGTGGATAGTCACCACCTTGACCAGTTGCTCGTCACTTTCAAGGCGCAGGATTTGCTCTTCACCTGCCTGCCCGGACAAGGCCAGATGCTCGGCCAGATGGCGGATCAGCGCCTGTTCGCCGTCCAGTTCGGCAGCGGCCTGTTGCAACAGTTCGGACAGGTGCAGCACGTTGGTCAAGACACGCTCGCCGTCAGGCCGGGCAATCAGGGCTTGGGGCAATTCAAAGTCGTGCAGCAAACGGCGCAGCATGGCGAGCACCCCTTGCTTGCGCCAGGTTTCGCGGTAGCCGCGGAACTGCATCACGCGCTGCTCCCAGGCCAATTCATCCTGGTTCAAACGCTCCAGTTCAATCAGCGGCAGATCCAGGGTGATGCAGGCTAGCGCAGCACGCAGCGGGCGTTCGACGTCCGGTTCGGCACAGGCCTTGAGCCAGGCCAGTACATCGTGTGCTTCCTGCGCAGCGTAGACCGAGTCCTTATCCGACAGGTAAACGCTACGTACGCCACGAGTCGACAATTCTCGCCGCACTGCCTGCGCTTCCTTGCCGTCACGCACCAGAATGGCTATATCCGCAGGCAATACGCCGCGCAGTGTTTCGCCCTCCTTGGCAAAACCGCAGCGCCCTTGCTGGCCGCCATTGAGCAGCTCGACGATCTGGCTGGCACAGGCTGCCGCCAGTTGTTGACGATAGATGAGGCCCGATACGGGTTGCTCGGAGGGCAACTGCCAAAGCGTCAATGCACTGACAGGGTGGCCATCCAGTTGCAGGACTTCTTTGCGCCCCTGGGATTTAACCGACACAAAGGGCACAGGGTTTTCAGTGCCTTCGCGAAACAGAAACGCGCCTCGGCCGGTATCGCGCTGTTCGGCCCGCTCAAACACGTGGTTTACCGCCTGGACCATGGCGTGACTGGAGCGAAAGTTGGTGCCCAGTGTGTGCAGCCGGCCATGGGTAGCCTGGCGTGCACGCAAGTAGGTGTAGATATCGGCTCCGCGAAAGGCATAGATCGCCTGTTTCGGGTCGCCGATCAGGAACAGGCCGGTGTCGGGGCTGTTGTCTTCAATCCGGTAGATGGTCTCGAAGATGCGGTACTGCACGGGGTCGGTGTCCTGAAACTCGTCGATCAGTGCCACCGGGAACTGCTCACGAATCAGGGTCGCCAGGCGCTCGCCGCCTTCTGCCTGCAATGCCGCGTCGAGGCGCAGCAACATGTCGTCAAAACCCATTTCGGCACGGCGGCGTTTTTCTTCCTCGAAACGCACGCTTACCCAATTCGCGGCATGTTGCAGAACTGCCGCATCCGGGGTCGGCAAGGCATCTAGCGCGGCCTTGAGGCCATGCATGGCATCCAGCCCCGGATGCTGCGGCGGCGCGCCTTTCCAGGCTTCAGCCATGCCATCGGGGGTCAGGCGGGTGAAACCGGTGCCGAGATCAAGCTGCTCCTGAGCGTCATCGGCCGCCCAGGCACTGAGTTTTTCAAACCATGGCTCGAAATAGCGAGCCTGCATCTTGCGACCGTCGACCGCTTTACTAGCCACACCCTGAAGGCAGATATCGCGTAATTCCTGTGCCCATTGCAGCCATGGCGTTTTGAGCTGTGATAGCGCCTCACGGCGCTCTTGCAAGCAGGCTTCGATCATGTGCGCCGGGGTCTGCTCTGTGCTGGCGGGCGAGCGCGAGCTGCCAAACAGTGCACGCACGCGCGGCAACAAGGCGGCCGGGCCACTCCAGTTGGCGCGCACCCAGTTCAACGCGTCGCCGTGCATGGGGTAGCAAAACAGTCGCCAGTAATCGCGCAGCACTTCACCCAGTAAGTCGCTGTGATCGGTTTCCAGGGTCTGGGTAAACAGGCTGCCGCTGTCGAAGGCATGCTCACGCAACATCCGCTGACACCAACTGTGGATGGTCGAAACCGCCGCTTCGTCCATCCACTGGGCCGCGATATCGAGGCGTCCTGCGCAAGCGGCCCACTGCTCGGGAGCAAACTGCTCACGCAGTTGCTCGACCAGGGCATCCGGGGCTTCGATCTCGCCACGAAAGAACCGCGCGGCTTCTGCCAATCGAGTGCGGATGCGATCGCGCAGCTCTTTGGTGGCCGCATCGGTAAAGGTCACAACGAGAATTTGCGGCGGCAATAACTCACGACCAAAGCCTGACTCCTCACCGCCATGCCCCAGGATCAAACGCAGGTATAGCGCCGAGATGGTGAAGGTTTTGCCGGTGCCGGCGCTGGCTTCAATCAGTTGGCTGCCACGTAGGGGAAAGGCCAAGGCCAGCGGTAATGTTTGCTCGCTCATTAGCGTGACGCCTCGCTGTTTAATGAGCGCCAAGGCGCATCAAAAAGTGGTCGATAGAGGGCATCGCACCACTCCTCAAATGTTCCAGCAGCCATCAAAGCCACATAGTCAGGGAACTGGCGGGCCAGAGCCGCGCTTTCGCGGCGTTCGCCGTCGCTGGTTTGGCCATCACCTTCGTAGGCTTTTTGTGCCGCCGCGTCAGCCTTCGCCGGGTCTGTCTGTGCGAGCCAAGCGAAGGCGGTTTTCACGGCGATTGGCAGCGGGTGGCTCATGCCGACTTTCCAGGCTACCAGCAAGTTGCCGAGTATTTCACGGGCCTGCTTGGGGTCCAGAGGGTCAAGCAGCAGGGTGTCATCGCTGGCTACCAGAGCAGTGGACATCGGCAGGCCACTGGCGCAGGCCGCCAGATGGTTTACCCAAGGCCGGGTTAACCGGTGCCACTTGCGGGTTTTAATCGCACCGATGCTATTAGGAATGGTGGTAACGGACAGTAGGCCCTTGTCGCTGCGCTGGTGCAGGTTACCGAGCCAACCTTCCAGTGTCAGACCTTGATCCTCAAAGCTGACAGGCAACGCGCTATTTAGCGGTGTAGGCCAAAGAGCCAACAGCTGCTGATAGCGCTGTAGTACATCCGGCAAGGGTTCGATCAGTTCGTGTTGCAGGCATTCACCAAACCCGGCCATAGGCAACAAGCCACTACCTTGCAGACGCTGGGCGCGGGTATACAAGGCGTTTTCAATCTCGTCGGGCTGCGCCAGTGCAGCTTCGAGCAGGCTGTCGCTCAAGGTGTAGCGCTGCAGTGCATCGAGTACGAAAGGTTCTTCATCGGCCAGAGGCACTTCGGCTGCTTCAAAGAAGACTTTCAAGCGCTGACTGAAGAAGTGGCGCACCGGGTTGCGCAGAAAATCCTGCAACTGCGTCAGATTTAGCGGTTCTTCCTGTTCGTGTGCTGCCAGCGTGCCGGGTTGAACGGGCTCCGGCTGTGGCGCGTGCAGTCGCTGCCATTCGCGGGCATAGCTGAACAGGTTGCGATTACCCTCATGAAAGTAGCGGGTACTGAAGGGTTGCAGCGGATGCTCTTGGGTCATGGCCGCGAGCAGGTCACCGCCCCCTTGCAGTTGCCAGCCACTGGCGAGGTGGTCACGCAGTTGGCCGATCAGGACGCAGGCCGGGCGTTCGCTGTTGTCGCGAATACTGCGCCCAACCCAGCTGATATAGAGCTGCTCGCGTGCGGAAAGTAGCGCTTCGAGAAGCAGGTATCGGTCATCTTCGCGGCGGGAACGGTCCCCTGGGCGGTAGTCGCTGCCCATTAAATCGAAGTCCAGCGGCGGTTGTGCACGCGGGTAGTCGCCATCGTTCATGCCCAGCAGGCAGACAAGTTTGAAGGGGATCGCACGCATCGGCATCAAGGTGCAGAAATTGACCGCCCCGGCCAGAAAGCGTTGTGACAATTTGCCTTGGTCCAGTCCGGTTAACCAAGCCTCGCGTACTACCGTCAGTGGTAACTCGTCTTGCAAACCAACCAGCTCACAGGTTTCGAGCCAGGTCTCACGCAGCTCTTCAAGCTGGGCCAGCAAATAGTCATCGTGTTCAGTTTCGGCCTGGAAAAACAGCTGCACCAGCGCTTGCAGCCGCTCGCCCCATTGCTGCGGCAGCGCAGGTTGCGAAAGCTCCTGATGGGCGATTTCCAGCGCATCGAGCAAAGCCACAAGCGGGCCGATCAGCACTGCATCCAGACCGCCTATTTCATCGTAAGGCTCTATGCCATCGCAGGCTTCGCCACTGCCTACGGCATAGCCAAGCAGCATGCGGCGCAGGCCGAAACGCCAACTGTTTTGCTCCAGTTGTTGCGGTAAGCCAAGGCCGGCGCGCTGCGCGGCATTCAAGCCCCACCGAATCCCCGCACCTTCGATCCAGCGATGCAGGGTTGGCAGGTCGCGCTCTTGCACGTTGAAGCGGGCCCGCAGCGAAGGAACATCGAGCAAGTCGAGAATTTCACTGACGGGGAATCGACTGTCGGGCAGCTTGAGCAGATGCTCGAGAGCAATCAGCAACGGATCACGGCCACGCTGGCCCTGGTCGGCCAAGGTGAAGGGGATAAAGCGCCGATCATCACGCTCGATCTGCCCGAACACGGCACGGATATGCGGCGCGTAACTGTCGACATCCGGCACCATCACAATCACATCGCGTGGCTGCAATTGAGGGTTTTCGCTAAATCGTGCAAGTAGCTGGTCGTGGAGGATCTCGACTTCCCGTTGTGCGCTGTGAGCAATGTGGAAGCGGATTGAGCGATCTTTTTCCAAATCAATTGCGGGCCACAACTCGCGGGTTTCGTTGAGTGGCCGCAGTTCAAGAATGTCGTCCTGCAACTGGTTGAGCAGGTTGAGTGGTTCGACTTCGCTGAACAGATCGATGCGGCCATCACGAAAGGCAGCACGGTAGCTGTTGGGATCGTCGTAGCTGTCGAGCAGGTTGATATAGTCGCGACCTTGCTTGCCCCAGGCGGCGAGCAATGGGTGCGCATGTTGATGCAGGGTGTCCAGATCAAGCGCCGTAGGCATTCCGCTTTTGCGGGCCTGACGTTTGTACTGATGGCGCAGCAGATCTTTGTCGGCAACGATGTCAGACCAATGATGACGACATGGGTTATGCACACAGAGCAGCACTTGGCTGAACCGCGCGAGTCCAGCCAGTGCTTCGAGTGCCTGAGCGGGCAATGAAGAGATACCGAAGACGATCACCCGCGCAGGTAAACCGGGCGGGGCTTGCTCAAGGCTGCTGATCTTGTCCATAAACCGCTGGTGAACCCCGGCCCGGCTCTGGGACATGCCCTCTTCACCGACATCGAGCAATAGCGCTCGCCACAGCTCTGCTTGCCAACAGTTAGCCGGGCTCAAGGCCGGGCTTTCGCCTCGTGCGTTGCGCAGTTGAAGACGGCCAGCAGCCCAGTCTTCCAGCCAGTCGGCGCGATAGACCTGATATTGGTCGAACAGGTCAGCCAGGCGCTCTGACAGTTGATAGCGTTTGCGCAAATCGGTGTCGTGAGTCAGGAAGCGCTGCAGCGGCTCGAAGTGCGGCTGATCGATAAGGGCCGGAAGCAGGCGCATCAGGCGCCAAGTCAGCGGGGCTTTATCGAGCAAGGACTTGGCGGGGATTTCTTCGCTGCCTAATACAAGTCGGTAAAGCTGCCACAAAAAGCTGCCTGGCAGTTGCACGTCCACTGCTGCGGCGATACCGCAGCCACCGAGGTCATCGTCCCTAGCGTCTTCAGCCAGGGCCAGCTTCAACCATTGGGCAATGCCATTACTCTGCACCAGAGCAATTTCGTTCTCCAAAGGCGCCAGGGGATAGCGGCGCATCCAACTGACGACCAGGCTGCGTAACTCATCGAGGCGGTTACCGTGAACCACCATAAAACCCGCATTGAGGGACGTAGCAACCGGCATGACGGCATCCTTAGGAGAAGGCAAAATCCAAAGGCGAACCTTAACATTGCTCGGCAAGATTGGTGGAGTTCAAGCTGCAAAGCAGAGTGCTTGGGCTTAGGGGGATGCTGATGCAGGTTGCCTGCAACTTT